>JALXDT010000321.1 GCA_027070475.1 Candidatus Aminicenantota bacterium
TAAACAGAGAGCTTGCTCTGAATCCAAATCTCACAAAGGATAAGCTTCAAACTGTTGTTAAGAATGGAAGAGTCTTTGTTTTAGGAACATTATCAATGCATTCCGGTGAAGTAGGTCCCTCACAGGCGGCTCCTCTCATTGTATATAAGCTTATAACTGCAACCGATAAAAAGTCTTTGAATATTCTTAAGAATGTGGTTTATGCAATGGTTCCCTGTCACAATCCCGATGGAATGGATATGGTCGTGAATCACTATAGAAAGTACAAAGGGACTAAATATGAAGGCTCCACATTCCCGGGTGTTTATCATAAGTATGTAGGTCATGATAACAATAGGGATTTTGTCTCTTTAACTCAGAAGGATACAAAAGCAATTGCAAGAATATCCAATAAGGATTGGTTTCCTCAGGTGATGGTTGAAAAACATCAGATGGGGTTTACAACAGCAAGATATTTTGTACCACCCTTTCATGATCCTATAGCTGAAAACATTGATGCAGGATTCTGGGATTGGATAGGGGTTTTTGGCTCAAATCTCCTAAAGGACATGACAAGGGATGGCTGCGCCGGTGTTTCCCAGCACTATCTTTTTGATGATTATTGGCCCGGCTCAACCGAAACCTCTTTATGGAAAAATGTAATTTCCATGCTTACTGAGTGCGCCAGCGCTAAGTATGCCACCCCTATCTATGTTGAGCCAACAGAGCTAAATGCCCATGGTAAGGGTTTATCTGAGTACAAAAAGAGTGTTAATATGCCTCTTCCATGGAAAGGGGGCTGGTGGAGATTATCTGATATTGTAAAGTATGAGATCTCGTCAACATATTCAATTTTAAATACAGCCGCACTTCACAAAGAGGAAATTTTAAAGTTTAAAAATGATATGTGTAAAAAGAATGTCAAATTAGGGAAAACAACTCCTCCCTATTATTATATTCTTCCTCAAAACCAGCATGATCTCAGCGAATTTGTCAATCTTGTAAACCTTCTTGATGAACATGGGGTAAATGTTTTTAAACTTAATAAAACGATTGTATTTAAGAACAAAATTTACAATAAGGGTGATATTGTAGTGCCTCTTGCCCAACCTTTCAGATCCTTTATAAAAGAGGTTATGGAAAAACAAAAGTATCCTGAAAGACACTATACACCGGGTGGAAAATTGATAAAACCATATGATATCACCTCATGGTCACTTCCTCTTCACAGAGGAGTAAAATCCTATGAAATAAATGAAAAAATTCCCGGATTGGAAAATTCACTTGTTCCGGTTAAAATACCTTTTTATTTAAAATCCGATATTCCTTCAAACTTTAAATATGCTGTCTTCCCTGTAAATAACAATGAAAGCTTTAAGGCTATGTCCATAGCTAAAAAAGCCGGTTTAACAGTTCTCAGATTAAAAGAGGATACCAATCTGAATGGCAATTTAATAAAAAAAGGAAGTTTTATTATCAAAGGGGATCAAAGTAAAATAGAAAACATAATTTCAAAATTAAGTGTTTCCCCTATTTATTCGGAATCTATTTCCAACTTAAAAACAGAAACAGTAAAGATACCCAGAATAGCACTTGTTGAAACTTTCTTCCACGATATGGATGCGGGCTGGACAAGATTTATTTTTGATACATATTCAATCCCTTACAAAGTTCTGCATCCGGGGGATTTCAGCAAGGTTGATCTTGAAAAGAACTTTGATCTAATTATTTTCCCGGATGCTAATTCTCAAGTATTACTTCAGGGAAAGTACGGAGGAGAGGGACACTACTATATTCCGAGCTATCCTCCTCAATATACGAAGGGAATGGGTAAAAAAGGACTTTCAAAGGTTGCAAAATTCATAAATGATGGCGGAACGGTAATCTCATGGGGACAGTCCACCAAGCTTTTTATGTCAACACTCAGTTTTAAATATGGAAAGGGAAAGATAGAGCAATTTAATTTACCGATTTCAGACCTTTCAATGTACCTCAGAAAATCAGGTCTGTATTGTCCCGGTTCTCTTGTAAAAATCAGATTTATAAAGGATACTCCGATTACTTTCGGAATGGAAAAGGAGATAGGTGTGTTTTTCAGAGGAAGACCTGTTTTTGCAACAAGAATACCGAATTTTGATATGGATAGAAAGGTAATAGCCGCATTTCCTGAGGATGATAATCTTCTTATGAGCGGATACTGTGAAAATTGTAAATTACTTGAGAATAAAGCTGTATTGGTATGGCTAAAGAAAAACAGAGGACAGTTAATCCTTTTCGGGTTTAATCCTCAATTCAGAGCTTCAACCCCTGTTTCTTATAAATTAATTTTTAACTCAATATTGATGGCAAAGTGAGGTGATGAATTTCCCGAATGGAAATAGTTAAAGTAGAAAAACTAACAAAGAAATATTTAAAAGAGTCAGTTTTAAAAGATCTCTCTTTTTCAGTGGAAAAAGGTCTAATAAGTGGTATTATCGGCCCCAATGGGGCCGGTAAATCCACTCTTTTGAGAATAATAGCCGGCATAGAATTTCCCGATGAGGGAGATATATTCTTGGTCGGGAAAAGGGTGAAAAATTTTGCGGACAGAAAAGCCTATATCTCCTATATGCCTGAAAATATGAATCTTTATCCTGACTACTATGTTTATGAGTTTTTGGATTTTTTTCACAGAGCTATTGGATTTTCGGATGAAGAACTTTTAAAGGCACTTTCTTTAAAGGATTCTTATGATAAAAAAATAAAATTTCTATCCAAGGGATGGAATCAGCGTTTAAAATTATATACTGCTCTTGCCCTTAAAAAACCCATTGTTATTCTTGATGAACCTTTTGATGGGTTTGATCCTCTGCAAATGGTTGAAATTATGAACACAGTCAGAAGCAAAAACAGAGCAGGTATTACATTCATACTTTCAATTCATCAGCTTGCTGATGCTGAAAAGATTTGTGATTACTATCTTCTTCTTGACAGAGGTAATTTAGTTGCCAAAGGAACCATTGATGAACTTTCAGAATCTTTTTCAGTAAAAGAAAAGAAACTTGAAAATATCTTTTTTAAGGCGCTTCAAAGATGAAGACTCTTTTGCTAATCGAAAAGGAGATAAAAGATCTTTTAAAAAGCAAAAGTTTCCTTCTCTATTCTTTTATTCTTTTTTACATTACAGCTTATAGCTTTTACTCTGCTGTTGATCTGTACTCAAAGGCGAGTATGGCTGCTATCAACAATCCTCTCTATGCCACAGGTTTTGAACCGGTTGCAGGTGTTTTTGTTCCTACTTTCGGAGGATTGTTCATAGTTTTATCATTGTTTTCACCCTTTGTTCTGATAAGAATCTTCGGCATTGAAAAATCAAACAACACAATATCACTTGTCCGTCAGATTGATTTTTCCGAAACAGAAATTTTCCTCTCCAAACTTTCTTCCGGTCTGTTTTTCATCCTTTTATCCTTGATAGCTTTTTTGCCTCTTTTAATTATCTGGAAAACAATAGGAGGACATTTACCAAAGGTCGAACTTTTTCTTCTGTTTTTCGGATATCTTCTTTACGGAACTTTTGTGGTCTCAATATCAATTTTTTCTTCGGTTATTATGAAAACCACAGCTCAGGCTTCAATCTTTGCGATTGCTTTGATTGTCTTTTCATGGTTTCTGGACTTTGGAAAGGATATGCACATTTTTTCATATCTGGATAAGATCTCCGATTGGACGGTAACAAGTCAATTAAAGGAATTTGAGAGCGGAATTTTTTCATTACAGGCTGTTTTTTACTTTTTGATTTTATCTTCATTTATTCTTTTGCTATCTTTTGTGGCTTTTAATATAAATTTAAGGAGAAAAGTTAAACTTTCCGCATTACTAACTATTTTTTTTATTTTGCTATTCTTTTTTAATACCCTTTATCAATATAAAAGAGATCTCACGGAGAGTGGCAAACACTCCTTTTCCTATGAAGAGACTGTCTTCCTTAAAAAACTTCCTGAAATTAAGATTAAAGTATTTCTTGAACCTACTGATAGCAGATACAGAGACTATGAAAATGATTTTTTAAAAAAGCTTAAAATGGTCAAAACAGATGTAAAGATAAATTTTGCCGAAGGGAAGGAATTAAAAGAAAATTACGGGCTATTTGAATACACAATTAATGGTGAAACAGCTAAAACATATTCAAACAGTGCCAAGGAGATTTTTTTAGTTTTAGAAGAGCTTTCGGGTAAGAAGATAGAAAAAAGTGACAAAAAATCTTCTGTTTACAAAGGTTATCCTCTTGTTGTTAAAAGAGGCTGGAGCCATTCCTTATTCTTTATATATTTGATACTATTTCCTATATTTTTAATCCTATTTCAATTAAAAAAACCAAGGAGGAAAAAGATATGAAAAAGGGATTAATTGCAATTATTATTTTTATTTTTATTGTCGGGGTTTCTGCAACAGTTGAGAAAAAGCTTTTTTTCTCCTTTGACAATGAAATTCCCGGAGCTGAGGCCAAGGATTTTTCATCCTTTGTCGGGAAATGGCATATAGATAAAGATGGTAGCAATATTGTGTATGCAGTTGATGGAAGAAAGTGGGAGCAGGGGCTTTTATCCGAAGGCATTATAAAAAAAGCGAAGGGGCTTTATGGAGAAAGATATGCAGAGTTTCTTGATAATCTTGAAGCATACAAATATTTTCCGCTTTCAATTTGTAAAAGAGTAGAGCTTTTTACAAACGGAATTATTAAATTAAAATTCAAAGGTATAAGCGGCAGAATTGATCAGGCAGCGGGAATTGCCTTTAATATAAAGAAGAACGGAGATTACCTTGTGGTAAGAGCAAATCCTCTTGAAAATAATATGGTCTTATTTAAAATGGAAAGAGGGCGAAGAAAAGCTGTTCAATGGATAAGGAATGCAAAAACTCCTTCAAAAGTATGGCATAATCTGAAAGTTGTTATAAATGGAAGGAATATTAAAGGATATTTAAATGGTAAACTCTATATAAATTATAATTGGAAAGAAAAAATCAGCGGGAAAGTAGGATTGTGGTCAAAAGCTGACAGCTATGTATTTTTTGATGATGTGGAAATTATAAGAAAGTGATTTTATGAAAAAAACTTTTATTTTTTCAATATTAATTATCTTATATTTTTCTTCTCTATTTCCTCAGAAAAAGATTTATAAATACAATGTAAGTGTTGAAAACAAAATCATCTATGCAAGGGTTTTTTACAAAGGAAAACCTGTGGATAATTTAAAAAAGGATGATTTTATTCTCTATGAAAATGGGAAAAGAGTTAAAATCTTAGGTGTTGATATAGTAAGAAAAAAATTCGGGTCGGAGAAAAAGAGTTCTACACCTATCAAAAAACAAAGCCCTCGTTTTTTTATTTTAACTTTTAAGATAATAGATTATGGCCCCTATTTAAAAAAAGGCATTGACTATATTTTTGATAATATTATAAAAAAAGAGGATAAACTTATGTTTATGAGTGAGCATCACTATTTTGTGGAAGATCACATTAAGGATAAAGATAAAATCAAAGAAAAAATCATTAAGATTTTAAAAAAAGAGAGTGTTTTATCAAGGATGAGGCTTGACAGATTACTCTCAAACTTAAAATCATTAACTTATGCAGTGGGAGAATATGTCTCTTCTCAAAATTCAGGAAACAAATCATCCTATCAACAGAATCGGGAATTTGAAAAATTAGTTTTAATTGTTCAGAGGTTTTTAACACTTTTAAGAGGTTATAAGGAAAGCTATCTTACTCCTGAGATAGATAGATTTTACTATTTCGCTAAATACTTAAACGGAATAAAGATGAAAAAATGGATTTTAAACTTTTATCAATATGAAAAGATACCTATTCCTGTACAGATTAAAAATTTTATGGATAATTTTATCGGAGAAGGTCTTAGGCCTTATAATGAGATGAAAGCATTGGAAATGGTCACAGAGCTTCAGAAAGAATTGGACAGACCCGCTAATTTCCCAACAGATGAAGTTGCAAAACTTTTTTACAGGGGAGACACAACATTTTATACAATAATTTTAGACAAACCTAAAGATACTTTAAGTAAAGATTTTTATTATAGGAATGTGTACACTGACCTTGAAAAAACACTTAAAAATATTAGCTTTTCCACAGGTGGTGATGTTATTCTGACAAACAATGTAATTTCAGCTGTCAACAAATTCAAAGAAAAGGAGGATATTCTTTATATGATAAACTATATACCGACTGTGAAAAATCCTAAGATAAAGGTAAAAATGAAAAATCCTGAATATAAGGTTAAGTATGATCCCAATCAATTTTCAGATTATATAAAGAATTATTTAAAGAGAAAGAAAAAGGAGAATCCTGATATTTTAATAAATGGCTTTAATTATTCAAAAAATATTTTAAGTTTTTCAATAAAAGATTTTAAAATCGGAAAAAAGGAAAAAGCAGGTAGAGTTCTGGTTGTTTTGAAGATTACAGATGAGAAGGGTAAAACCATTTATAATTCTGAAAAAACATTAAAGAGCAACAAATCAGAAATAAAAGTTAAAATAAAAATTAAAAATCTAAAAAATGGAATATTCTATCTCTATCTTGATGTCTATGACCTTCTTACAAAAAAGGTAGCCAGTAGATTTGAAGTCCTTGAAATAAATTGATTAAGAGGAAAGCTCCTTTAATTTTTCAAGAACATTTTCAACATGACCTGCGACTTTAACCTTGGGCCATATAAAAGCAATTTTCCCGTCAGGAGATATAAGAAATGTGCTCCTTACAACTCCATAATACTCCCTACCGTACATCTTTTTCAATTGCCAGGCTCCGTATGCTTCAAGAACTTTATGTTCCTGATCACTTAAGAGTGTGATTTTAAGATTTTTCTTTTCAATAAAATTTCTATGGCTTTTTGTTGAATCAGGGCTCACTCCTAAAATAATAGCTCCCATTTTCTCAAATTCTTTTTTCATCTCAGTAAACCCAATGGCTTCTTTTGTGCATCCTGAGGTGTTATCCTTCGGATAGAAATAGAGAACAACCCATTTTCCCTTATAATCTTTTAAGCAAACCTCTTTATCATTTTGATCGGGAAGACAAAAATCCGGGGCTTTATAACCCTCTTTTACTGCCATTTTTACCTCCTAATAGGTTAGATTACAGCCATCTAAAATAATTTCACCCTCTTTAATAACATATTTTAAGAAATTTTTGGATGGTTCATAGAATATATCTATATATGAGGGAGTATCAAAGATTAGAATATCCATTTTTTTACCGGGCATCAGTGAGCCCACCTTTTTATCCATACCTATAGCATAAGCTGAATTTATAGTGGCTGCTGTTATAGCCTCCTCCATTGAAAATTCCTCAAGAAAAACAGCAAGCTTTGTAATAAATAGCATATTGTTTATATGAGAGCTTCCCGGATTATAATCAGAGCCAAGGGAGACAATCACTCCCCTTTCTATCATTTCTCTTATAGGAGGTTTTTTATCCTCTCTTAGGAAAAAGAAAACACCGGGTAAGATTACAGCAGCAGTATCACTTTGAGAGAGAGCTTCTATTCCTTTTTCAGAGATTCTTACAAGATGCTCGGCTGACCTTGCCCCGAACTCAACCGCAAGCTCAGCACCACCTAAATTTGTGAATTCATCGGCATGGAGTTTTAGCTCAAAACCATTTTCCTTTGCAGCTTTAAGCATTAAACGGGTTTCCTCTCTTCCGTAAACTCCCTCTTCAATAAAAGCATCAAAATACTTTGCAAGGCCCTTTTTTGCAATTTCAGGTATATATTCATTTATAAGTTTATTAAGATAATCTTCCTTTTCCGTATCCGGTGGAATATCATGTCCTCCTAAATATGTGGGAATAATGTCAACAGGATGAATTTCATTTAAAACTCTTATTGCTTCCAACTGTTTTACCTCTGTCTCAAAATCAAGGCCGTATCCGCTTTTTGCCTCAAGTGTTGTTACCCCTCCCTTTACCGATTCATCAAGTCTTTTCTGAGATATGGAAATAAGGTCTTTTAGAGAAATTTCCCGTGTGGCTTTTACAGTGGATTTTATCCCCATTCCCCTTTTCTGGAGCTCCATATAGGAAACTCCGTCAAGTTTCATTTTAAATTCCTCAGCTCTGTTACCTCCGAAGGGAAGATGGGTATGGGAATCCACCAGTCCCGGCATACATACCATCCCCTGAGCATCAATAATTTTTGCATTCTCATCAACTTCATAATCTTTAAGCATATCCTCGGTTCCTATAAATGAAATTATCCCACCTGAAGAGCCTATATAGCCATTTTTTATTATTTTAAGATCTTTCATATCCTCTCCCCTTTTAGGGGAATCTCCGAATAGAGTTATCAACTCACTGCAATCTTTCACAAGAAAATCTATCTTCATTTACTCCTCCTCAATTTTAATTTTGTTTTACATTTTATCAAAGTTGAAATTTTAGGACAATATCCCGCACCATCTTTTGGGATTAGTGTTGCTTTGGTGAAGTTTTCTTTTTACATTGTTCTTTAATTGAGGCGTTCTTTCATTTACCGTTGGAAAGATGGTGCGGGACAAGTCCCGCTATACCCTATTAGTATCTTTTAAGATTAGTGTTGCATTGGTGAATGTTTCTTCTTACATCTTTTTCTAATTGATACATTTTTACATTTACCGTTGGAAAGATGGTGCGGGAGTTACTTTTGTTCATCCCAATTCAAGTAGACTAATTTTTAGTACAGTATAGGATGATACAGCTTTAAACACTTTTAGACATAAGGTATTTAATTAGCGTTAAGCATTGATTTTGAGCCATGAGCTTATTTTGAAAAAGAATTTAAAGAATAGAAATATTCTTCTGATAAAAATTTCCGTTTCGGCAAGAATTTTTTAGACTTGGAAGGAAATTTGAAAGCTTTGAATAAATATTGTATTATGTAAAATAATTTACGACAAGGAGGTAACATGAAAAAGACTTTAAAGGTAATTTTTGTTCTAATCATGAGTTTTACTCTCTCTTTAGGTTTGTTTTCTAATGGGCTAAACCTTAACAGTGTTGGAACAAAGGCTGCTACAATGGGAGGAGCTTTTGTAGGGCTTGCAAATGATTATAGTGCTGTTTTCTGGAATCCAGCTGGGTTGACTCAAATGAAGAATCAAAATTTTGCTGTTTATGGTTCCTTTATAATACCAGCAGCCACGTATCAGTTTCCTCAATTGGGAATTGATACCCAAACAATTAGCAACACTTATCCTTCAGGAGCCTTGGGGTATTTTAAACCTTTATCTGATAATTTAGTTGTAGGTTTTCTTGTATATGTCCCTGCTGGTTCAGGAGCTGAGTGGAATGGAGAAGATCTTATGAGTTTAGCTGAAGGACAGAATCTTGAGTGGAAATCAATGATCGGTATGGTTACCTTTTCTCCGGCTATTGCATATAAAATAAATGATATGGTTTCCATAGGAGCAACTTTAAACTTTAATTATGGAATGTTAGATTTTAATATGCCGGGGATTGGACAATACTCAGAAAATTTAAAAGGTACTGGGATAGGAGCAACTTTAGGTCTTATGGTTAAACCATCAGAAAAGGTGAGTTTGGGGTTAAGCTTTAAAACCCCAGTTAAAATCACAGCAACGGGTGAGGCTAAAATGGAAGGAGCTCCATACCTTGGTATCCCTACTCTCACTGCAACTACAGATGCAACAAGGGAAATTACATGGCCAATGTGGTTTGGAGCAGGTGTTGCTTTTAAACCGATGGATAATTTAACTGTTACTGCTGATATTCAATATACAAATTGGAAAAAATTAGATGAAATCGATGTTAATTATGATAATCAATTCTGGAATCTAATATTTAGTGGCCTGTATAATTTCCATTTAAATTGGGAGGATGCCATACAATACAGATTTGGGTTTGAATATGCTTTAAATGAGACTCTTGCTGTAAGGGGAGGATTTTATTATGACCCCTCGCCAGCACCGGCAGACACATTAAATATCCTATTACCTGAGGTTTCCTATAATGCTGTAACTATTGGATTAGGTTATAAGTCAGGAAATTTAAGGATAGATTTTGGTTTTGAATATTTAATGGGGAAAGAAGTAGAGTGTCCGCTTTCCACTGAATATGGTATGCCAGGTTTTCATAATGTAAATATTATGGCACCTAATTTTGCAATAAGTTATTACTTCTGATAATAAAAAGGAAGGTCAGAGTTTTTTCTGACCTTCCTTTTTAAAATTTTATCTTTGAGAAACTTAAGGTTGAGAATTTTATATTGTTGCATAAAAAGAAACAGTATGGTATATTATTCTTATGAACTCAAGTAATAATATCGGAAAGAGAATTAAAATTATTAGAAAGAGAAAAAATTTAACCCTTGAGGAAATAGCAAAAAGAACTAAATTTTCAAAGAGCTATCTTTCGAGATTGGAAAGAGCGAAAAATCCTCCTCCCATTTCCACTCTTCAGATAATAGCCAATGCTCTCGGAATTGATATGGAGGAGTTTTTTAAAAAGGATGGAATTATTGATGAGGGGGTTGGTTCTCTCGATTTAATGAAAAAGAAGGAAAGGGAAAAGGAAAGCGAGAGGAATAACCTTACATTTAAAACATTGGTTAAGAGTTATAAAAACAAATATATGGCTCCCTTTTTAATGGAGATTGATGAGGGAAGAACTTCGCTTTACAGTCATGATAGTGAGGAATTTGTTTACATAGTAAGTGGCAAAGTATTGTTTCACTATGATGGAAAAACATTTAATCTGGAGGAAGGGGATAGTTTATATTTTGATTCAAGAAAAAAAC
>JALXDT010000322.1 GCA_027070475.1 Candidatus Aminicenantota bacterium
TCATAATTTTTTGAAACATCTTTTAAAGTATTATAAAAGAGAGAATTATGTTTTTTTAATTTGCCCCCTCTATCCAACCTGAATACCTGCTGTTTTCTTGTGTTTGTCTCTCCTGCCAACACCCTTGTTTTTAAAGGTGTTTTAAAGTTTTTGTTTTTTATAATAAGAGAATCAGAGATACCGCTATCTTTTAAAAGCTCCTTTATCTTTTCTCCCTCCGGATCATCTCCGATGACAGATAAAATATCCACATTTACATTGAGAGCCTTAAAATTTCTTACTGTATTTCCGCCTCCTCCTAATTTGTATTCAACTCTTTCCTCTTCAAGCACAAGAACAGGAGCTTCCCTTGAAACCCTTGATGTTGTGGCATAGATATACTTATCAAGGACAAGGTCTCCTATTACAAGTATTTTCAAATTTTTAAAATTTTCTATAATCCGTTTATAATCTTCCATATATCAAATATCTATTTTAGCCAAACAACTCTTTTTGTATTTCAAAACTTTCATCCACTTTTTCTTGGATTCTTCCACTCTCTTTTTATAATCTTCACTTTCAAAATATTCCAGAACCCTTCTTTTTCTCGGGAAGATCTGAGAATCGCATTTCCACATATATGTTTTGCTGAAAAGTCCGTACCTTATGCAATTTTCATAAACAGCCCAAGCAAGATTTACAAAACCAAGCTCTTCTATGAATTTCTCGTAAACCGCTCTGAACTCACCTTCCCTATCTGGATGAAGAAATTTAAAATAATCCTTATACATCATTGCATTATGAAAAAACTGAGGTTTTGCCTGAATTCCGTCAACATCAAGATCCCTTGCGAGTGTTCTGAACAAAAGGTAGAGTTCTTTTTTTATTCCCAATCCAGGGTGCTTTTGTCCCGGTAATCTTTTCCTCTCCTCCGTAAACTTTGCTTTCGGATTCTGCAATGTAAGCCACTCTATTGTGAGAAATTTTAATCTTTCATCCCCGAAAAAAGATTTCATCTCATCAGTGGGAGCAAAATTTTCAATTTTTATAAGAAGGTCAACAATAAGGTGATCCTTATTTTTAAACTTATCATAGATAGTTAATCTCTGAAGTGCAACATCCGAAGATTCGAGATCAATCTTCAACTCTTTAAAACCAAGCTTATTGGCTTTTTTAACAAGACCTAACTTTTCAATAAAAAGGAACATCTCTTTAAGAGTATACTTGTTGAGAAATAAGGAAGAGCCTTCCGAATATTGGAGTTGATTAAAAATATCCTTTTCTGAAATTTCCAGAATATCAAAATCTTTGTCTTTCATCTTTTAGTTTACCTTTTTAAAAATTATAAGTCAATGGAAGTTTTTGCTACAAGAGTTTTTCTATTAAAAGGGATAACAAAATAATAATTAAAAACCATATTGAAAGCATAAGAACTATATTTGGTCTAAATTCAATTTTTTTTCCAATGTTTTTATCAAACAATTTCTCTTTCTTAATAAGTGAAAAGCTAAAAACGAATATAAAAGGAATGGCAAAACCGATGAAATTCCACCATAGCCATGATACCTGAGGCATAAAAAGCCATAAATAAATATTAAAGAATAATGCAAGAAAGAAAGCTGCTATAACAGTTCTTTCCTTTGCTTTTGTGAATATACCTATGAAAAAAACAGCTGCTATGGGGCCATAAAAGGCAGAGCCTATTTTATTGACTATCTCAACAACAGTTTCAGAGCTATTAGCAATTAATATGGCAAAATATGTTGTAAAGATTCCCCAGAATACAGTTATTAAACGGGAAGCCATGATTTTCTTTTTATCCTTTATTTGAGAAAGAGCGGGAAAGGCTTTTATCAGAAAATCTTCCCATGTTGCAGCACTCAATGAATTTATCGCAGAATCAAGGCTTGACATTGAGGCAGCGAAAATACCCGCCACAACAACTCCCAAAAGGCCTGCGGGAAAGAATGTTTTAAAAAATATTGGCATTGCATAATCGGGTGGGAGTGATGATAATTTAGAGCTAAAATTGCTGTTGTTTGAAATAAAAATAAGAAATAACACTCCGACAGCGGAATATGTTAATACAAGGGGAAATCTTAAAAGAGAGTTAAAGGCAAGTGCTTTTTGAGCTTCTTTATCATCCTTTGTCGTTAAAATCCTCTGAGCCTGACTCTGATCGCAGCCATAGTAAGAAATATAGAGAAAAAAGCCTCCGACAAGCATTGGCAAAAAGCCAAAGTTTTCTCCGTCTCCGAATCCTGTCTCCTTTATATGAAAAATTTTTAACCTTTCGGGAGAAAGAGAGGCAAAGGAGGAAAAATCCCCGCCTATGAGTTTATAAAGAATGAATATTGAAACAATTGAAGATATCCAGAGAATTATTAACTGAATTATATCAGAATAAATATCAGCCTTTATCCCGCCGATAGCAGTATAGATAAGTGAAATCAGGGCAATGATTATAATAGTGGTTTTAATTTCAAGATTCAGAGCGACAGCTGTTACATAGGATGTTGCAAGGAGAGCAACACCTGAGGCAAGTGAGCGTGAAAGCAGAAAAACAAAGCTTAGAATAGAGCGTATGGTTTTACCGAACCTCTTTTCAAGATATTCATAAATACTGATTCTTGCAGAATGCCTGTAAACAGGAATAAGAAAGATTATTATAAAAATCATTGAAAGGGGGACTGCAAACTCATACTGTAGCCACTTTAGCCCTCCGGCTTTTTTCACTGCTATAAAAGCGGGAACACCCACAAGGCTTATTGCACTGACCTGATTTGCCACAAGGGAAGAACCAACCTGCCAGAATTTCATACTTTTGCCTGCTATATAATAATCTTCCTGATTCTTCTGTTTTTTACCGACAAAAAAGCTGATACCCACTACAATAAGGATATATCCGAAAATTACAAACCAATCATAGATTGACATTTTCAGGCTTTTCTGTGCTTTCTTCTATCTTTTTATAATAGTTTAGAATTTCTTCCGCAAAATATATCGCTTGTTTTATATCATCCTCTGTCGGATTGAATTTTGCGAATTTTACACTATCTGAAAATTCAAGGAATGAAAAAATCCTCTCTTTCAGCTCCTCTTGAATTTTTTCTTTAAAATCCCTTTTAAATTCATATGTTGTCTTATCAATATAATTCTTTTTGTAGTAAATGGAGAAAAATTTTCTTAAAACTTCGGTAATATCATAATAAAACTCTTTAAATTCACCCTTTTCCGCATAATTTGAATCTTTTATTCTTTTAAGCTCATTTTCAAAAAATTCAATGGGA
>JALXDT010000323.1 GCA_027070475.1 Candidatus Aminicenantota bacterium
ATATTCCTCCTTATTTTTATTACGAATATTTTTATTAATTGTTTTCCTCCAAACTCACTTTTAAATCATTATAAATTTTTGTAAAATCTCTTTTTTGACCGGGAGTGAGCCTTAAAAACAGATTATTCTTTTTTGCTAAATTATAAATTTCAAGGGCTTTTTTGTATTCTCCACTGTCAAGATAGACAGCTATTAAATTATAGTAAGCCATATAATAATTTTTATTAATACCTAAGATTTTCTCCCAGTACTTTATTGCATCCTTAATTTTCCCTTTTTTCTTTAAAAGTGCTCCATAGCTATTCAATGCAGAGACTAAATTGGGATCAATTTCAAGGGCTTTTTTAAGATTCTCCTCAGCCTTATCATAGATTAAAAATGAGAGATACATGGCACCAAGATTGCTATAAACGATTGCATTATCATTATCCAGACTCAAGGCTTTATTAAAACATTTTATAGCCTCCTTTACTTCTCCACTCTTCCAGTATGCAACACCGAGACTATTCCAGAGCTCAGGATCATAATCAATTATCTTTCTTGCTCTATTAAGGATTTCAATAGCTCTGTCAGACAGGTTATTTTCAGCTAAGAAGGCTCCATAGTTGAGCAATATATTATAATTATTTTTATTATATTCAAGAGCTTTCTCATAGGTAATCATGGCAAGCTCTATTTTCCCGGTCTCTTTTAAAATATTTGCTATTTTGTTCCAGACAAGCACAAAATCTTTTCTTTTTTTTACAACCTCCGATAAAATTTTCAGACTCTCTCCATAATAGCCTTTAGCATATAAACCAAGACCTTCAAGCATTTTATTTTGTAAAGGGATTAAAACTTTTAAATCATCTTTTTTAGTAAACTTGGTTTTACTGTACTTAACTTTTGAACTGAGATATCCAAGACTTCGGAGTTTTCTCATTTCAGAAGAATTTATTTTTTTATTACTCTTTTGAGCTTTTTTTTCTAATCTCTTCTTAATTTTTTCCAATTCACTTTTATATTTATAAAAGGTTTTCTTATCTCCTATGTTTTTTGTTTCATTAAAGTCTTTGCTTAAATCATAAAGCTCAGGGATTGGTTGATCGATATATTTAATCTTTTTCTCAACATCTATTATACCGGTTAGAGGAGCCCACCCTCTGTTAAGATAGGGGGGTAAAGACTCAAAATAAAGAAATCTGGTTTCAGGCTTTTCCCCTTTTTTTATCAGATTCATTAAGGAAACTCCCTCCACCTCATCGGGTATTTTTAATCCCAATTCATCACAAACAGTTGGAAATATATCCACAAGCGAAACATAGTCTTTTATGACTTTGCTTTTATAATTACCTCTGGGGAATTTAATAATCAAGGGCACATGGATAGTGCTATTGTATGCAAAATATGCATGGGTCTTCTCTCCATGTTCTCCAAGCCCCTCTCCATGGTCAGCGGTTATAATGATTAAAGTATTATCATACTGTCCGGAGCTTTTAAGATAATCAATTAATCTTTTTATCTGAGAATCAACATAAGCAACCTCTCCTGAATACAAATCATCTTTATACTCTGTTTTATATGGTTCTGGAGGATTGTAGGGTTGATGGGGATCAAAAAGGTGTATCCATTCAAACCACTTATTTTTCCTCTTCTTTAACCAATTTATTGACAGATTTATAACCTTATCAGCCCTTCTTTCCACAAAGAAAAGATCATTGGGATTTTTTGATCCATACTTATCATCATAAACATCAAATCCCTGATCTAATCCAAATCTTGAATCAAGGGGGAATGCACCTATAAAAGCTCCTGTATCAAAATCATATTTTTTTAAATACTCTGCTAAAGTTAAAATATTCTTATTAACAATATATCCAGAGTTATCCCTTACTCCGTGGGAGGGAGGATAGAGCCCTGTCATTATACTCGTATGGGAAGGTAAAGTCACGGGGACCGTAGAAAATGCATATTTAAAAATAACACCATCTTTTCCTACACTATCAATATCAGGTGTTTTAACATGAGAATTATCATATAAGCTTACCCTGTCAGCCCTTAGAGTATCAAGTGTAATAATTAAAACATTAAATTTTTCTGCTTTCTTTTTGCAGGAAAAAGATACAAGGGATAAAACAAAAATAAAAAAAAATAAAAATATATAGCTATTTTTAACTTTAAAATTCACATCCAACCTCAGAAAAGTTAAAACATTATACTATAAAAATTGGAAAGGAGCAAATTTTGAGCAAAAAAAAAGCCCCGCTCGCTTAAATGCGAGCGGGGCTGTATTTAATTTACAGCTTTAATCTCTTAGAAGTTAACCTTTATACCGAACTGGAAGACTGTAGGATTGAGGACTCTCATAATCTGACCTGTTGTTTCTGTTCCGAGAGTATCATTAACTTTGAGTGTTGTATTGTTGTTTGTGATATTGTAACCATCAATATGGAAGATGGCTTTAACCTTTTCTGAAACCTTGAACTCTTTCTGTAAGCTGAGGTTCAAAATCCAGAAGGTAGGAAGTCTGTCATCACCAAACTTTATACCATCTTTGTATTCATACATTGATGTCCAGCCAATACCAGGTCTGTAGAGATACTCATGATAAGGAATTACATAACCATCTCTTGCCTGAAATACTGCGGAAATATTCCAGTGGTAGGGAAGCTGATAAAGTCCCATGAATTTGAACAGCCATCTTGCATTAACATAGATACCTGTAAGTCCGGAACCACCGGATGCAGGAGCTACGACTCCTTCATTCCAGTAATCAAAGTTTGTTAGATCAAAGGCTTCTTCTTTAAACCTGAATTGTCTCCAATCCTGATAGGTAAAGGATGCATTTGCCATCCATTTGTGTGAGAGTCTCTTGTTCATAACAAGCTGAACAGCCAAATATCTGTTGTATGCTTTCTTATAGTTTGTATAGTATGTTCCATATCGAGGTCTTTCATATCTGAGATAATAGGGCTGAGTATGACCATTGGTGAATGTAAAGGTTCCGGCTTCATACCAGTTATCTGCGGTTTCAAGAGTTCCATTGGCATCCATCTTACCGATTCCTCTGATGAGGTTGTGTTTTTTCTTGTAATAACCGGTTAATGATACGGCAAGATCATTGGTTAATGCTTTCTGATAGCTTAAAATTAATTCATCAAGAAGTGGTGTATTAAAGTTAGGATCAAATGTATTCTGGGTTTCAAGGGCTGATGGATTTACAGTGTTGATATTCCACCATGTCCACCAGGAAGGATCTTCACTCCATTCACCGGGTTCAATTATATTATCACCATCATCTGCCCAGTAAACATCAATTTCTCTTCCACCACCGACCCATGTCTTCCATGCAAGGTCATTTCCTGACTGAGAACCATATCTTGCTATTGAGAATTTAACTATGTTTTTACCATCACCGGTAATATCATAGTTAATGGAAAATCTTGGTGATATAGCAGTATACTTTGCGGGAACATCCTTGTCAGGTGTCTTCAAAGGTGGAATCCATTTTTCAAAAATTCTCTGGCCATTCCAGAATATACCGGGAGCTTCAACACTGTTAAGATGGTTTTGCTCCTGGTCATATCTGAGACCGATGTTTATGGTAAGTTTACCAGCTGTGAATGTATCAGCTATATATGCAGAAATTCTTCTGAAGTCTGCATCAAAGATACCATTTTCCATCCACCAGATCTCTTTGTAGAGATTTGGTTGAGTTCTGCTATAGATAAAGAGTGCTCTTTCATTTGGGAAAAGAGTCTGGGATGTTGTGGTTGCTGTGTAAATATCACCACCAATTTTGATTTCATGGTCACCGCCCAAAACTCCTTCCATGAAGTAGTTAGCGGTTACGGATGTATCCAATGTGTTTCTATTGGTTTCATACTGTAAGAAACCACCACCATAGTATCTTGATGGGAGATAGTAGAATTCCCAGTCCGGACCAACAAGGAAACCATTTTCAACCTTATTGGCTCTCGGATAGAGACCGAATCCACCATCTGTAAAGGCAGCCTTTACTTCAACCATAAGGTTGCCCATAACCTGCTGTAAATCACCCTTGAAAACATATCCAGGACCTCTCTGATCCCAATATGTTCCGGGATCCTGGTTTGCAGGACCTAATGAGGTTCTACCCCATTTTTTCTTGTTATCATAGTGAACATCCAGATCTCCATAGGTGTTTCCAAGCTGGAAGTTAATCTTTCCGTATCCTGAAAGCAACCAGGTGGCGTCCTCTGTGTTAACTATTGTTCTTGAATGAATATCCTGAACTGCCCAGGAACCAAACCACCAGAGTTTGTCCTTAATAACAGGACCACCGAAGTTTACACCATACTGATAGAGTCTGTAGATTCCGGGATCTACATATCCTCTCTCTTTATAATATTCAGGATAGGATGCCTCATCTCTCTTCAACTCCCATGCTTCATCTTCAACATAAAGATGAAAGTCACCTGAATATTCGTTACCAGCTCTCTTTGTAACAAAGTTGAGCTGAACTCCTCCTGTCTGTGCTGTAATATCATTGGCACCAAGAGTAATCTGCATTTCTTCATAAGCATTAACATTCAAATATGCAGGGGCAGCACCGATTGCTGATGGGTCTGTAATATTTGCACCATCAACATTCCATGTTGAATCTGCACTGTCAGCACCAAGTCCGATATACTTGGACTGCTGTCCTGATTCATTACCACCAACATCTTCCCTGTCAATCATCATACCCGGGACAAGAGCCATAACTGTCCATGGGTTTCTTGATGTTGGAAGTTCGGCGATCATGTCTTTGGTGATATTAGCACCAATTGTAGCCTTTCTGGTGTTAATCATTGTTGATTCTGCTTGAACTACGATCTCCTCTGAGAGTTTTGCGATTTTCATTGTAACTTTGATTTCAGGGTCATCACCAATGTGGAGGACTAATCCTTTCTTTACGACTGTCTCAAATCCTTCAAGTTCGAACTTGAGATTGTAAGTACCAACAGGAAGTTTCAAGAATCTGAAGTTACCCTCTTCTGTTGTAACAGCAGTTCTTGTTCCAATCTTGTTACCAGTCAGAGTAACAGTAACACCGGGTAAAGGTTTACCATCATCACTGAGAACTTTACCGTGAATGTCTGCTGTTGCTGTTTGTGTGTAACCAAAGGCAGCCACAAACAGAAGTGCCACAAACACTACCAAAAATTTCTTCATACAATACCTCCTTTAAAAATTTAGTAAAAGAAATATCAACTTTTATGCCAACATTAAAATTGTTAAATTTACTGCTTTTCTACCTCCCCTCTAAAATATAATCCAAATTTTTGGATTTTTTAGTTCAAATTTTTGGATATTTAGGATAATATGATTTTCCTCTTTAACTGTTTTTTCTTTATTCTTTTTGACGCAGAGGGTGACCTTGACCCTTTTATTTTTTTTATTTATAATTATTTATTAAATAGGAGGATACTATGGGTATAAAAATTTTTGTTGGAGATGATAGTATCTCCATAAGAAAAGTAATTGAGATGGCCTCCGAAGGTAAAGATTGGGATTTAAGATTCTTCAATGATGGGGACAGTCTTTTTAATGCATTAGAAAGTGAAGGGGCTGATATTCTAATTGTATCACACAATTTACCGGGCAAAAGTATTCCTTTTATCTTAAACTGGATTGAAGAAAATAGGAAAGAAACCAAAGTCATTATTATGAAGGGTGCTTTTGATGAAGATTTGCCTACAGAAGTGAAAAACTATGAAACAATTGACAAACCTTTTTCATCAGATCAATTTGTCGAAATTATAAACAAACTGACAAAAAGCGGAGAAGATAAAACTTCAATTTCTTTACCCGAAGAAGATGAAGATAGTCTATCGGTACCAGGTTTTCCGGAAGAGGGTGAAGAGGAAACAGGTGTACAAGAAGAATCAGAGGAAAAAGAAGATAATGAATTTAAAGTAGAAGATGAACCTACCTATGAAACCTTTGGAGACACATTCAAAGAAGGAGTGGGAGTATACCCGGTTGGGGATGTGGAGAATGTAGAGCCCAGTGAAGAAAAAACAAAGGAAAGTTCAACCCTTCAAGTATCTCCTGAAGAAAAATTAGAAAAAGAGAAAGAGGAGTTTGATAACCCGTTTCTTGATGACTCCTTTTCTGATGATAATATGGAAATGAAAGAAGAGGTAGAGCCTCAAAGTGAGCTTTTTAAAGAGAGTATGGAAATTGATGATAATGCTGATTTTTCATCTTTAAATGAAGAAATAGAAGAAGAGGATGAAGATGAAAAACTGGAATTTAATGAGGATGAGATAGAAAAAATCGAAAAAGAAAATTTAGTTGCTGAAGTTAAAGAGGAAGAAAAAGAAGTTTTTGATGAAAGTATAACTTCAGCACCGACTCTAAAATTGGACGAAGAGAAAGAAGAAAAAAGGGAAGAGGAAAAAGAAGAGACAAAAGTAGAAAAAGAGGAGGAAGAAAAAGAGGAAGAGGATTTGGATAAAACGGTCTCTTTTACAGCTGAAGAATTTGCTAAAATGGAAGAAGATGAGAGTATAGAAAAAGAGGAATTAATGGAAAATGTTGAACCAACTCCACAAGAAGAAAAGATAGATGAAACTCTTCAGGAAGGAGAAGAAAGAGAATCTCTTTTTGAAGAAGAAAAACCTTCTGAAGTTTATGTTGAGAAAGAGGAAGTGAAGAAAGAAGAAGTATTTGAGGAAGAATATACTGAGAAAGAAGAAGCAGAAAAATCTGAAGAGAGCTTTAAAGAAGAAATTGTTTCTGAAGAGCCCAAAGAAAAAGAAACAAATATTGATGATGAGTTAATTAAAAATATTACAGCTCAAAAAATCGAAGAGATTCTTTGGGAGATCCTCCCACCAATAGCAGAAAAAATCATCAGGGAAGAATTAGAAAAGATCAAAAAAGAGTTAACGGAGTTAGAAGAAGAATAAATTTAATTACAATATAGGAGATTTCAATATGACAGTTGATTTTGAGAAGGAGTATATTCCGCAAAATATTGAGGAAAAGTGGATAAAATTCTGGATTGAAGAGGGAATCTTTAAGGGAGACACAAAAAGTAAAAAACCAAAATTTTCCCTTGTTCTTCCCCCTCCAAATGTGACGGGAACACTTCACATGGGACATGCTCTTGCATTTACGATCCCTGATATTATTGTTAAAAGAAAAAAGATGCAGGGATACAATACGATGTGGCTTCCGGGAACAGATCATGCAGGTATAGCAACTCAAATCGTAGTTGAAAGAAAGTTAGCGGAAGAAGGCTTAAAAAAAGAGGACCTTGGCAGAGAAAAGTTTTTGGAAAGAGTCTGGGAATGGAAAGAGAAGAGTGAAAAGAGGATAAAAGAGCAATTGACAAAATTAGGACTTTCCCTTGATTGGACAAGATATAGATTTACTCTTGATGAAGGTCTTTCAAGAGCTGTCAAAAGGGTTTTTATTGAATTATATAAGAAAGGTTTGATTTACAAAGGCAATTATATGGTAAACTGGTGTCCAAGGTGTGGGACAGCAATATCTGACCTTGAAGTGATTTATGAAGAAGAAAATGGAAAATTATACTATTTAAAGTATCCAGTTAAAGGAGAAAAAGATAAATATATCGTTGTTGCAACTACAAGACCTGAAACAATGTTAGGAGATACAGCGGTGGCTGTTCACCCTGAGGACGAAAGATACAAAGACTTTGTAGGAAAAACTTTGATCCTGCCAATCGTAAATAGAGAGATTCCTGTTATTTCAGATGAAATTGTTGAAAAAGATTTTGGAACAGGGGCGGTGAAAGTCACACCTGCACATGATCCCAATGACTTTGAAATTGGTAAAAGGCATAATTTACCGTTTGTAAAAGTAATAAATGAAAAAGGTATTATGACAAAAGATGCAGGTGAAAACTTTGAAGGGCTAACAAGAGAAGAGGCAAGGGAAAAGGTGATAAATGAGCTTGAAAAGGATGGTCTTATATTAAAAATAGAAGATTACACCCATTCAGTTGGGCACTGTCAGAGATGCGGGACAATCGTTGAGCCTATGGTTTCCAACCAGTGGTTTGTAAAAATAAAACCATTGGCAAAGCCTGCAATAAAAGCTGTGGAATCAGGGGAAATCAAATTTATCCCGAAGAATTGGGAAAAAACCTATTTTGAATGGATGTACAATATAAGAGATTGGTGCATATCAAGACAGCTCTGGTGGGGGCATCAAATTCCAGTTTATTATTGTCAGGATTGCGGAGAAACTATTGTTTCCGAAGAAAAACCTGAAACCTGCCATAAATGCGGAAGCAAAAACATAATGCAGGAAGAGGATGTTTTAGATACATGGTTTTCGTCTGCCCTATGGCCATTTTCAACTTTAGGCTGGCCTGAAAAGACAGAGGATTTAAAGGTATTTTATCCGACAGATCTAATGGCAACAGGTTTTGACATCATCTTTTTCTGGGTTGCAAGAATGATAATGATGGGGTTGGAGTTCGGGAAAGATATTCCTTTTAAAGAGGTGTTGATCAATGGGCTTATAAGAGATGAGCATGGACAGAAAATGAGTAAAACAAAGGGAAATGTGATAGATCCCCTTGATATGATTTCAAAATACGGAGCTGATGCTCTCAGGTTCACCCTTGCGATAAATGCTGTGCCAGGTATGGATATCTCAATATCGGAAAGCAGGATGAAGGGCTACAAAGCTTTTGCGAATAAACTCTGGAATGCAGCAAGATTTGTCTATATGAATACAAGGGAGCTTGAAGATTATAAAGCTGATATTAAAATAGAAAATCTTTCCCTTCCCGACAAATGGATACTCTCCACACTTCAAAAGGTAAAAAGAGAGATAAATGAGGCTTTGAATGATTATAAGATTTTTAAAGCTGCTGATACTATCTACCATTTCGTATGGCATCAATACTGCGATTGGTATATAGAGGCCTCCAAAAAGGAGATAAGAGAAAACAATAAAGACACTTTGATTATTTTAATAAACACATTAAAGGAGATAATCCAACTTCTTTTCCCCTTTATGCCATTTATCTCGGAAGAGCTGTGGGAAAGATTTAAGTTCGGGGAAGGAAGTATTGCTCTTTCAAACTATCCTGAGCCTATCCCAGAGTTTGAAGATGAAAAAGCGGAAAAAGAGATGGAGAACATAATTGAGCTTATTTCGGGAGTAAGAAGGGTGAGAGCTGAATCGGGGATTAACCCCTCAGCATATATAAACCTTCAAATACTCCCATCCGATGAAAAAATAAAAAGACTTATTGAGGAAAATATTGAGATTATAAAATTGCTTACAAGAACAAAGGAGTACACTATTATAGATAAACATCCCTCCGGAAAATTCTTAAAAGGGGTCTCTGCAAAATGGGAATTTTTCATCCCGGTGGAAGGTCTGATTGATATTGAAAAAGAGATAAAAAGGCTTGAAAAAGAAAAGCAAAATGTTTCAAATGAACTTAACTCCATAGAGGCAAGATTAAAGAACAAACAATTTCTTGAAAAAGCCCCTGAAAATATAGTTAACAGAACTATGGTCAGAAAAGAGGAGCTTATAGAAAAGTTAAGCAAATTGGAAACCACATTAAATACATTTAAAAACATTTGATTTGAAAAAAGTAAAAACAGATTTTATTTTTCCGATTCTTCTCTTTTTTCTCTTTTCTTATCTTTATTTAAACACTCTTTCAAAAAATTTTAATTTTGACGGAGTTGTGTATGCTCTCTTTCTTAGAAATTCCCTGATTCTTAAGAATCCCCTCTCCTTTTTACACTATCAGCATCTGCTCTATCAGCCACTCTCGTATTTTCTTTATCTTGTATCCTTTATGAAACTTGACCCTCTGTTTTTTCTGCAACTTGAATCTATGATATTTTCCCTAATAGCTATTATTTTTGTTTACAAAACCATTGTGAATATAACAAATGAAAAATTATACTCATTCGTATCAACAGTATCCCTCGGTTTAACCCATATCTTCTGGTATTATTCAACGGAAGCTGAGGTTCACTCCCTGTCATTTTTACTTATATCAATCTCACTATACATAATCTTAAAAAACAAAGACAAAAATAGTTCGGGAAAAGCTCTTGTTTCAGGCTTTCCGGTTCTTTCACATATTTTAAACAGTTTTTTTACTTTGGGCTACATAATAACAACCTTTGTAAAAAAAGAAAAAGACAGGCTAAAGCAAATCTTTTTATCTGTTTTAATCCCGGGTCTTTCATATTTACTCTTACTTTTTTACTTAATAATCTCAAATAAGATAGAAAGCCTGTTCAGTAAAAACAGCATTCGCTCACTTAAATTTGACTCTCTTTATGCCATAATATCCGATTTTAAATCCTTTGGAGATTTCTTTTATTTAGGCAAATTTTCCATTGTTTTCACTCTTTTTTTCTGGCTCTTTTTTCTCTATATTATACTCAAGAAAAATAAAGAGAGAATAGAAATAATTTTTGTGTCTTGGGTTATTATTGCATTTCTGTTTCACCTGTTTTGGGAGCCCTTTAATCCTGAGTTAAAATCTCCCATTGTACTACTCTTTTTCATAATCTTATCAAAAGAGATTTTCAGTATAAAACGAATGGGATTGCCTATAATGGTTCTATTCGCAATCATACTATTTTCTCTTAATATATCCTTTTTCAAAAGAAATTCTGATATTACAAAAAATAAAGATTTTATTATCGCCGAAAGAATAAAAAATATAACAGAACCAAATTCCATTATAATCATAGGAGGAACTTCAAAAGGATATATTATGGGAAAAGCT
>JALXDT010000324.1 GCA_027070475.1 Candidatus Aminicenantota bacterium
TTGTAGGAGTAAAGCTCAAGCAGTTTCTGCCTTCTATCCTGTTTTTGAAAAAAGATAATATTATCCCTTGCCCAGATTAAGGATGGTATATAGTAATCAGAGTCTTCTTTAAATACAGTTTTAATCCCCTTTGAATCAATATCTATAAGATTAATTTCAACCTTTGCATTCGGAGTTCCGGCCGCCGGATATTTTTCTCTGTAAAGTTCCGGATATGCACTGTTTTCATCTTTATAGTAAAGCAGAGGATACTCTTTAACATCCGCTTCATCAATCTTCAAATACACTATTTTTGTGCTATCAGGAGACCACCAGTATGCTGTAGATCTTCCCATCTCTTCAAGAGCAACAAACTCTCCCAATCCATTTTTTATATTTTGATTTTCTCTCTTTGTAAGCCTGATTTCCTTACCGTTTTTTATCTCTTTCAAATACAAATCATTGTCTTTAACATAGGATACATATTTATTATCCGGTGATAGTTTCGGGTCAATAGCAGGAGATTTTTCAGAATAAAATAGGTCTAATTTTTTTGTTTTCAAATCAAAAATATAGATATTTCCTTCGGAAGGAATAAGGATTTTTTTCTTTCCTTTAAAAACCTGAAAATTTAAAACTCCTCTCTTTTTAACTCTAAACCTTTCATTAATCTCTCTCTGCTGAAAAGTAAGCTCTCTTTTTCCTGCAATCTCTTTTCCGTTTAAAAGGAGTTCTTCCTCTCCCGTTCTTAAATTCATCAAATAGAGAGAAGAAATATGAGTTGTCATATCCTCTTTGAGATAAATTATCTTATAATTTGTAAGCCAATAAATAGAGGAAATCTGAGATTCAGGAATAATTTCCCCTGAGAATATCTTTTCTATTGTCAAATCCTTTGCTATAACCATAACACTAAAACTAACAAAAATCAGAAAAAAAATAAATGTTTTCTTCATATTAGGCCTCAAATTACATAATTTGAAATATTGTATTCATCTAAATTGTTTTTTATATAATCAACTGTCAGCCTTAATCCCTCTTCAAACAAAAAAGAAGGAGACCAACCTAAAATATTTTTCGCTTTTTCATACGAGGCAAGTAAAAGTTCAACCTCGCTCTTACCAGGTCTCATACGGGACTCTGAAACCTTAATCTTTAATTTTTTCCCTAAAATATTTTCAACTGTTTTAACAATCTCTTCTATGGACTGTGTTTTACCTGTCCCAAGATTAATTGTTTTACCTATACTATCCTGAGATAATCCTGTTAGCATAAAACCTTTTACAGTATCCTTAATATAGGTAAAATCTCTCTTCGTATCAATCCTGCCTAACTCAATCTCATCTTTTAACAATGCCTGAGAAATAATTGTGGGTATAACAGCTCTTAAAGACTGTCTCGGGCCAAAGGTATTGAAGGGTCTTAATATAGTAATTGGCATTTCTAAGGCATAATAATAGCTCATAGCTACAGAATCTGATGCAATTTTTGATGCAGAATATGGAGATTGTGGATTTAAAGGATGTTTTTCCGTTATGGGTGAAAATTCAGCTGTCCCATAAACCTCACTGGTAGAGGTAATAATAATTTTCTCTGTTTTAAGCTCTTTTGCAGATTCAAGTATATTTAGCGTTGATTTAATATTATTTATAATAACCTCATGGGAATGAAAAAAGGAGTAAGGAACACCGATCAGAGCTCCCAGATGAAAAACCATATCAAAATCTTTCATAGCATCTCTAACGGATTGAATATCCCTTAAATCACCAAAATAAAAATCAACTTTTGCTAAAAGATTTTTGTCAATTTTTTTTAAAAGTCCGATATCCCTTGATGATGTATATCTTACAAAAGCTCTGACCTTTGCTCCGGCTTTTAAAAGCTCCTCTGTCAGATGACTACCAATAAAACCAGCACTTCCTGTCACAAGGACTTTTTTGCCTGAATAATTAATCATTTAAGAATTTATCACAAAGATTGATTGTATTCAAGAAGTATGTAAACAAAACTACTATATATATCCTCTCCGATTAATTACCACTCCATCCTTTGATTCTCGCAAGTAAATACCAGAGCGCTTTACCCTTATTTTCACAATTTGAAAGGGATGTATGTCCCCATTGATCACCGCTATAATGGGGATGTTCAACAGGAACAGTTTTTCCGTTATAGGTGTATGTAGACTGTTCACCATTATACCAGCTGTCTATATCTGCAAAATCGTATAAAACTTTTTTATGCTCTCTGCAATATTTCCTAATTTTTTCATTGTTTTGATATCTTCTATAACCTTCCTCTCCTGTTGCCTGAGCATTACCTGTCATATACACAAATGTTACCGAAGGGAAAGCTTTTTCAAGCTCTTCCATTTTTCTTAAATACTCATCCACATCAGAATCAGAGTAATACTCTAACTGAGTGCACCATGCCCACATTGAAACATTAATCTTTTTGTACTTATTTAAAGTATTTCTCGTATAGCTATCTCCACCATCCTTCCAATATAGATCAGGAGTAATATAATCATCTCCACTGCTCTGACCATCTAAAATACAAAGATTATCTGATTCTGGAAGTTCATAGTATTCAAGTTCATACTTTAAACGGGGATATTTGTTCATTAAAATCTCCAAACCCTTTGTCAACTGACTTCCGTGAGAGGTATGAGCATAGTGAAGCTTAATATCCGATTTTACCTTATCAATCCAGCTATCAGGAATACTTCCGACATTTAAACTTGTATGATCTATAATTATTGCTTCATTGCGAGTTGTTGTATCGTCAGGATTAGTTTCTTCTGAATTATCTTTTTTCAAACTCTTCACTATAAAATAAATGGCAACCCCGGTAATAATAGCAGCTCCTATGTAAAACAAAGGGGATTTAAAGAAACTTTTTCCCTCTTTTGCTTCTTTATATTCAATTCCTTCGAAACCAAAAACTTTTCTGAAAAGAGAAAGAGAGTCTAAGTTTTCATATGAAAAGCTTTTTAAATCCACATTCAGCTCTTTTGCCTTATTGTAATAAAAGAGAGCTTTTTCAGTTTCCCCCTTTCTTTCATAAGATGCTCCCAAATAAAGATAAGCATTAATTAAATTCTCTTTTTTTAACTTATTGAGATTGGCTTGCTTTTCATAATTATTAATTATTTTCTCATAATTACCGTTTTCAAAATCAGCTTTAATATCTCCGAAAACTCCCAAACTGATAAAATAGATAAAAGAAAAAACTAAAACAATTAAGATTTTTCTTTTCATTA
>JALXDT010000325.1 GCA_027070475.1 Candidatus Aminicenantota bacterium
ATCTATCCTTTGATTTTTATCTTTTTAATTTTGCTAATTATTGATATTGTTAAAATTAATGAATATTATAAGGATATCTATGTTCTCTTAACACCAAAAATTGAAGTTAAAAGTGAACCTTCCAGGATAGGAACAACTGTTTTTATTATCCACGAAGGAATAGATTTTGAGGTTAAACAGAAAGTGGGAGAATGGTATTTGATTGTTTTAAAGAATGGGTATAGAGGGTGGATAAAAGCTGCGGAAAACAAAGATTTTCTTAAAGTTTAAAAAATTCTTTTATCTTATCAACAATATATTCTATGTCTTCCTCTTTTAAATGCGGATACATGGGTAGTGTTAAAATTTCATCCGCTATTTTTTCGGAAACAGGAAGATCTCCTTTTTTGTAATTTAAATATTTTAAAGCTGGTTGAAGATGAGAGGGAATCGGATAGTGAATCCCTGTTCCTACACCATTTTTTGAAAGAAAATCTTTAAGCTCATCTCTTCTATCAGTTCTTATCACATAAAGGTGAAATACTGATTTTTTGTGCGAGAAATTTATCGGAAGAAACAACGGAAGCTCTTTTAATCTTTCATTGTAATATTCAGCTAACTCTATCCTTTTTTGATTCCAGCTATCTAATTTCTTAAGTTTTAACCTCAAGACTACCGCTTGTATCTCATCAAGCCTTGAATTATATCCTATGAATTGATGTGTATATTTATCCTTCTGCCCATGAACTCTTAACATTGAAGCTTTTTCTCTTATCTCTTCATTATTTGTTAAAATAATCCCGGCTTCTCCAAGAGCACTTAAATTTTTTGAAAAATAAAAACTAAATGCAGCTGCATCACCCAAACTTCCGACTTTTTCCCCTTCAAATTCAGCACCATGGGCTTGGGCACAATCTTCAAGGATTAATAGGTTATATCTTTTTGCAATATCTTTGATTTTATCCATTTCAGCGGGAGTTCCGTAAAGATGAACAGGAATTATTGCTTTTATCGTTTTTTTGCTTTTTTTATCAAATAGATTTTCCCCATCAAACTCAGTATTCTCTTCAATAAATTCCTTTATCTTTGATGGAGAGATATTGTAATCTTTTTCGTCTATATCGATTAGGATAGGATGAGCACCTGTTTGAACGATAGCTTCAATAGTGGCAAAAAAGGTGAAAGATGGAGCGATAACCGCATGGTTCTCATTTATTCCCATAGCTTTTAAAGCAATAAAAAGTGCAGCTGTTCCTGAATCTACTCCGATTCCGTATTTTACACCTGAATATTCTGCAAACTCTTTCTCAAAGGCTTTCATATTGGGGCCTAACATAAGATGCATTGAATTAAAAATTTTTTCCCACTCTTTCCATAACTCATCTTTGATTTCCTCGTATTGAGGTTTTAAATCAACTAATTTTATCTCTTTATTCATAATAACTCCCTAAAAAAATAGTAATGTATTCTAACACTAAATTTCTTTTTTAAAAAGAGTTGTTTGTGTTTAAATACTGTGTTATAAATTTATATTTAAATTAAATAGAAGATTTATTTAAAATGATTAGAATGAAAAAAATAACTTTTCCTTTATTTATTTTTGTGATATCAATCTTAATAAATTCAAATAATTTATCAGCAACTTATGTTAAAGCTGTGAAGATTGTAAAACCTCCTAAAATAGATGGATTTTTGGGTGATGAGGTTTGGACAAAAATTCCTCCATTTACGAATTTTCTAACTGCAGAACCTGTTTCAGGGGGAAAACCAACAGAAAAAACTGAATTAAAAGTGGCTTATGATGATAAAAACCTTTATTTTGGAATAATGTGTTATGATTCTGAAGCCAATAAAATCTCTGCTGGAACAATGAAAACCGATAGTGAAAAAACTAATCCTCACATGGAAAGAATTCTAAGAGGAGGAAAAGATGATTTAATAAGAATCCTATTGGATACATTTGGAGACAGAAGAAGTGCTTATGTATTTTTTGTGAATCCAAATGGCGCAAGAAGTGATGGTTTGGCTTTTGGTGAAAAATACAGTTTAAACTGGGATGGAATCTGGGAAGCAAAAGCGAAAATTTTAAAAAATGGATGGAGTGTGGAAATAAAAATTCCATTTAAAACATTATCCTTTAATCCGAAACTGAAGGAGTGGGGGATAAATGTTGAAAGATATATCCCGAGAAAAATGGAAATAATCAGAGTCGGAGGTGTTAAAAGAAACAGTATCTTTTATAATCCTGCGGAAGCTGTTGGGTTAAAAGGTATTCACGATATTAAACAAGGCCTTGGGATTACTGTTAAGCCATATTTTAGAGCGGATACCCAGAAAGATTATAGCCTTTCTTTGGAGAGAGAGAATAGATTAACAGGGGGATTTGATATTTACAAAAAGTTCACTCCTAATTTTACAGGAGTTTTTAGCTATAACACTGATTCAGCAGAGGCTGAAGTTGATGATAGGAAAATAAATTTAACAAGATTCTCTATACTGTATCCTGAAAAAAGAAGTTTTTTTCTGGAAGGTTCTGAAATATTCAGATTCGGTTCTGCTTTACCAAGAGTGTTTATTCCTTTTTTTACGAGGAAAATAGGGCTTTATGAAGGAAAACAAATTCCTATTTTATATGGAGGAAAATTTTTTGGAAAGATAGGGAATACAAATATTGGTTTAATAAATATAAAAACTAAAGCTTATGAAGAGATACCTTCTCAATCTTTTACTGTTCTTAGATTATCGCAGGATATATTAAGACAGGGTAAAATAGGTTTAATCTTTACAGATGGAGAACCCGGAGAAAAAACTCTTAACAGATTATTTGGCATTGATTTTTCCTACCAGACATCTAAATTTCTGAAAGATAAAAACTTAACTACGGGACTTTGGTTTGTTTACAACAAGAATGAAATTGAAGGAAATCACAAAGCATTTGGATTTAAACTGGATTATCCAAATGATTTATTCTATTTAACAATGAACTATTCATATTTTGGGGATGCTTTTAATCCCGGTTTAAGCTTTATCCCTCGTACCAATGTTCAAAATTTAAGAAGTGGTATAGAGTTTAGACCGAGAGTTAATAAAGGTCCATTCAAAAATCTAATTCGACAGATGTTCTTTCAGGCATATAGGTGGTGGTACTGGACGCTTGATGGTAAGGTTCTCTCCAAGTTAGATTTTTTTTCTCCATTTAACATTATGACTGAGAGTGGAGAGCATATTCAGTTTGCGATAAAACATCTTTATGATA
>JALXDT010000326.1 GCA_027070475.1 Candidatus Aminicenantota bacterium
ATAAAATATAGTAAGGATTTGTCAAATATTTCATAAAATCAGGAAAGATTTAATAAATCTTTCCTGGAAGCGTGAAATTTTTTAATAAAGAGTTTACTCTTCAATATTTTAATGATTTGAATAATAGAATTATGCCCTCATAAATTTATAAGAGGAAAAAATGCTAACCAAATTTATTTAGCATTTTCTTTAAATTATGGAAAAAGAGGGGGCATTATTAAATGCTTTTCAGAGTTTAAACCTATGTTATAATTAAAAATGACAGAAAAGCAGTATTGGAAAGAGATTTTTGAAAAATTCGAGGTTTCGGATTCTTTAAAGGGATTGATACTCAAAACAATTTCTCTTCCAATCTCAAAAAAAGATGAGATTCTGAATAATATAAAGCGGATAAAAGAGAGAGGAGGGCTTTCCCTTGCTCTTATAACCCTATTCAGGCAGCAGGTCAGGTGCGGTTTTGTTTTAGGTGATCCTTTGAAAGAGAAGGAAGAAAGAGTTGTAAGGGATAAAAAGACAGGAGTGGATTTTATATTGAGCTGGAATCCTGACAGAGAATTAAGAAAAAATCATAAAATGCTCATAGCACGTGGTATTATTTCAGAAAAGGTGGATAAGAAAAAATTGGTGAATATCGCTCCAAACGGAAAGCCGTGCTATCTTTGCTGGAAAAACATTAAAGAGCAGAATCCCGCGGAGATAATTTTTAAGATAAGATTGGCAAATGAATACTTTTATATTGGTTCAAATTTTGCCTATATTACAAACAATCACTTTACTGTTATGAATTCAAAGCACCTGCCTCAAACATTTCGTGTGGAGATTTTTGATTTTATGTTCTCCTTTCTGGATAAAACTGATAGTTATTTTAAAATAATTTACAATGGCCTTGCGGGAGCTTCAATTAAATGGCATGAGCATCTTCAGGCAACCTCAGAGGATTTTCCCATTCAAAGGATAAATCAGGGAGAGCCTGTTTTAAAGAAAAGCTCTTTTTCTCTTTATGCTCCGTATTACTATATTCCCCTCTTTATTCTCACCGGAACTGATAGGGAAAAAATCAAGGAGATGGCAACTTATATAATAGAGGAGTGGGAAAATCTTGCTAAAACTCATACTGAAAACCTTATGATGCTAAAAGAAGGGAAAGAGTTTAAACTATATCTCTTTTTAAGGGATAGCGAGAGATTGGTCGGAGAGGGAAAGAGCGGAGCTATGGCAAGTTTTGAGGTAAGCGGAAGAATTGTTCTCTCTGTAGAGAATGGAGAATTTGATGAAAGAGAGATTTTTAAAAAAGCAGGGATTTTGTGGATTATAAAAATATTTTCCGATATAAAACCTTCCGAAAAAATGATAAAATCACTCTATACAAGGCTGAAAGAGAGAGGTATGGTAAAATGAAGAGGATTTTATTTGTGAGTTTCTTATTCTTTGCGCTTTTTGGATTACTTTTTCCGGCGGGAGAGCTTTATAAGATAGGAAAATACAGAATTTTGAGAGTAAGCGGTTCTCCCTATGAGATAGGCCTTTCCTACGGTAAGATAATGAAAAAATATTTTGAAAAGGAGAAAAAGGAAATCTCAGAGCTTCATTCTCTTGCCATGAGAAGATACTTCTTTCTTTTCAGGCCTATTGCCAGTAAAATTTTTAACGGAAAGATTAAAAAAAAGGCTAAAATGGTTCCTCCCGAGTATTTAAAGGAATTGAAAGGACTCTCTCTGTCTTCCAATATAGAGTTAAAGGATTTGATGTTTTTAAACTTTTTGTATGATTTTTCTCATCCGAGTTGTTCTTCCTTTATTGTTAAAAAGAGAAGAAGTCTTATTTTCGGAAGAAACCTTGATTATATGATTCCGAATATTGACCTTGGGGATAAAACATTGATAATCCTCTTTGAGCCTGAAAAAGGTTATAAATACATAGGCTTTACCTTTTTGGGTTTAAACACATTTTTAACAGGAATTAATGAAAAGGGAATAGCCATAGAGTTAAATGAAATTCCGACAAAAGGAAAGGGGGACAAAGGCTTTCCTCCATTGTATTTGATGAAGATGATAATGCAGTATGCTTCAAATATGAAAGAAGTGGAGAATTTGATTGTTAAGCATAAAATTCATATTGGCGTGAGCTTTACTGTGGTTTCCGAGAGAGAAAAAAAGGGAGCTGTTTTTGAGGTCGCATACAATAAAGTGAAAAAGAGAGAGCTAAAAGATGATTTTTTGGTTTCAACAAATCACTTTCTTACGGATTTAAAGGATAAATTACCCCTACCCTACAGGTCATCCGTAAAAAGATATATTAGAATAAAAGAGCTTATAGAAAAGAGAATGCCTGCTGAATTTATTTTAAAAGACCAGCTTGATATTTCAAACAATAAAATCAGTGTTTTAAGTGGCAGTGTTAACAATGATTATACTGTCCATTCGATTTTATTTGACGGAAATAGGGTAATCTTTTCGGCAGGATCAAATTATGCTCCGGATAGGGAAAAGATTCTCTTTTTGACAAAGGATTTTTTTAATGGGAAGATCCGGGGCAAAGTTTTTTCCAAGGAGAGAATTTCATATCAGGAACAGAAATTCACACTATTCTTATTGAGCAGCGGAAAAACAGATTCTCTTAAAGAGAAACTTAAATTTTTGGAAGATATTTATTTCTCAGAAAAATTCATAGATTATTATATTGTTAAAGCAGAGCTTTTGAGGAGAATGAAAAAGTATGATAAAGCTCTCGAAACAATAAAGGAAGCGGAAAATAAAGAGATGCTCAATGATACCCTTCTTCAAATAAAGATTGAAATCTTAAAGAAAAAGAAGAAAAAGAAAGAACTTACCGCAGCCCTTGAAAGTTTGAAAAAGTTAAGAGGAAGCGAAGAATGGTTTGATTTTAAGAAGATAAAAGAGGGCTGGGATCCTTACAGAAAGTATATATGGTAGGAATTAAGAATTATTTCTTTTTATCCTGTTTATTATTTCTAAAACCTCTTTTTCGGTCTTCTCTACAGGTTTATCCGTGTTTAAGGAAAAATCAACCTTATCTATGATTTTTTTGTAATCTATCTGATGCTCTAATATTTTTTCAATCTTTTCCTTCGAAATTCCCCTTTCAAGACCTCTTTTAATCTGAGTCTCCCTTTTGCAATGGGTTAAAATCAGAATATCAAACTTTTTATATGTCCCTACTTCAAAAAGGAGGGCTGATTCATAAACAATTGTTTTATGCTTTTTTGAAAGTTCTCTGAAAAAATTATCCTGAAAAATTTCAAACTCAGGGTAATATATTTTTTCAAATTTTTTTCTCTCTTCAGGCTCATTAAAGAGAATTTCCTCAACCTTTTTAAAATTTATTTTGTCTTTTTGGTAGAGTTCGCTTCCGAAATTTTTAATTAGTTTTTCTTTTAATTTTTTGTTTTCAGTGTAAAGCTTTTTGGCTATTTCATCAGCTTTTACCGTAAAAAATCCCTCTTTTGAAAATATATTCAAAACAAAAGATTTTCCTGTGGCAATTCCACCCGTAAGACCTATTTTTAGCATTAAGTTTCTGGAATTTTATTCAAAGATTCCTCATCCCCAGCTACTATAAGGCTATCGCTATCCTTTATGATAAAATCAGCTTTGGGAATAATCACTTTACCCTCTTTTGTACCGGCTGTAGGTATGAATTCTTTTACCGCTATAACATGAATATTGTATTTGTTTCTCAGGTCAAGCTCTTTTAAGCTTTTTCCTATGAATATCTCAGGGGGGGCAATCTCCCGGATACTGAACTCCTCACTGAGTGGAATAAAATCCATTATATTGTTACTCAAAAGCTTATTTGAAACTCTCACAGCAGCATATCTTTCCGCAAAAATAACATTTTCCTTAGGAACTCCGATTATCTCCAGAATTTTACCATGGTCTTCAGAATTTGCTTTTGCAATTATTCTCTTAACCCCCAGAGATATAAGATGATGAACGGTTAAAATACTATCTTCCATCTGAGGACCCACTGCTACAACAACTGCATCAGCATCCTTAACTCCGAAGCTTTCAAGAGTTTCCTTGTTTGTACTTTCGGCAATCACAGCTTTTGCTGCTATATTTTTTACAAGTTCTATCTTTTTCTCATCCTTATCAATCACAACAACCTTTACACCCTTTTCAGCAAGAGTTTTAATAACATAAAAACCAAAGCTTCCGACACCTATAACAACCGCATATTTCATTTCTCACCCCACAATTATTTTTTCTTCGGGGTACTCAAATTTCGCACCCCTCTTTTCTGAAACAAAAGCATAGATTATATTTAATATTCCCACTCTTCCCACAAACATTGTCAAAGTGATCACAAGTTTGCTGTAAGAGCTTATTTTTGAAGTAATTCCCAGAGACAATCCTACGGTTCCGTAAGCTGAAACTTCCTCAAAAAACACCTGAAGAAGAGAAAACTTATCCCCTTCAAAAAAGGATATCAAAAACACTCCTCCGAAAATAACCATTATTGAAAAGAGAAGAATTAAGTGAGCTTTATCAATTATTTCCCATGCAATATTTCTTCCGAATGCCTGGACATTTTCTTTGCCTCTTAATTTTGTCCTCAAAAAAAGTAAAAGCGCCGCCCAGGTAGTTGTCTTCATTCCTCCGCCGGTGGAACCGGGTGAAGCTCCTATAACCATTAAAATAATGATAAGAAAAGCTCCGGCATTTGTTAGAAGTGTCAGGTCCACAGTGTTAAAACCTGCTGTTCTCGGAGTTACAACTTGAAAAAGGGAGATAAGAAATTTTGACAAACCGTTTTTCCCTGCAAGGGAGTGATTTTTTTCTATGAGGAAAAAGACTATAAAGCCTCCGACAATCAAAATAGTTGTTGTCACTAAAACCAATTTTGAATGGAGAGAAAGCTTGTTTTTCCCTTTTTCTTTAATATAATAATAAAGATCCCTTACCACAAAAAAGCCGAGTCCACCTATTATAATAAGAAAAATAACAACAAAGTTCACTAAAACATTACTCTGGTATTTAACAAGAGAGTCTGAAAAGGTTGAAAAGCCCGCATTATTAAAAGCGGAAACCGAGTGGAATAGAGAGTGAAAGAGCCCGTCTCCGACTCCGAACTGTTTTGAGAAAGCTCCAAAGTAAAGAAAAATCATCCCTAAAAATTCCACTAAAAAGGTAAAAATAAAAATATCTTTTAAAAATCTTTTAAGATCAATGCCTCCTTTGGATAAAAAGCTCTCCTCTATGACACTCTGTTCTGAAAAGGATATATCTCCTCTCGCCAAAAGGATAATAAGGGAGGTAAATGTCATTATTCCAAGCCCGCCTAATTGGAAGAGAATGAGAATTACAATTTTCCCGAATAGAGTAAAATAGGTGGCTGTGTCAACGACAATGAGCCCTGTGACGCATACGGCTGAAGTTGCCGTAAAAAGAGCATTTACGAATGACAAATGTCCTGAAACAGTTGAAAATGGAAGCATCAGAAGAAACGAACCTATTAATATTGCTCCTGAAAAGCTTACTATAAGAAGCAATGATGGGCTCATATTTGATATTACTTTCATATTACTCCGGATGATAATAAAGAAATCTTTTTATCTTTTGTGTAGCTGTTTTTGCAAATGGCTCTCTTTGGTAAACACACCTTCTTATTCTTGAGAAAGCGGGGAGTTTTTGATTAACCTCATTCTTAAGATTATCAAGAATATCTCTTATAATTTTCAATTGCTCTTCCTCGCCCTTTCCCTCAAGCTTTTCCTCAAGAATATTGGGATCAAGGTAAACAAGAGCCTCTATTTCTCCCTTGTTTTCAATTACGATTGCCTCCTGAACTATTAAAAAGCTTAAAAGTTTTTCCTCTATGACTTCTGGATATATGTTCTCACCGTTTGGACCTAAAAACATGTTTTTTGATCTTCCCTTTATATAGAGAAAATTATCCTTATCCATATATCCTCTGTCCCCTGTTTTAAACCATCCCTCCTTATCAAGAACCTCCTCCGTTAGTTTTTTATTTTTATAGTATCCTTTCATTATATTGGGACCTTTTGCATAAATTTCACCCACTCCTGTTTTAGGATCAGGATCAACAATTTTAATTTCAACATGTTCTATGGGATATCCGCAAGAGCCTATCCTTGTCTCGGAGGGCTTTTCTCCTGTAAGCAGAGGAGATGTTTCAGTAAGTCCGTATCCTACCACATAGGGAAATCCTCCTATTTTTAAAAACCTCTCAATATCCTCAGCCAACGGAGCTCCTCCGAAGGCAATTAATCTGATTTCTCCTCCTAAAAACTCAAGGAGACTTTTTACTGCATTTTTATAAAAAGCTTTTTTTAATCCCGGAACTTTTGTAAGGCTCTTGAAAAGAAAATTCTTTTCCATTAAAGCCTTAACCTTTTTCTTATAAATTTTTTCCATCAGAAGGGGAACCCATGCCATGATTGTCGGTTTAACCTTTGCGCAGGCTTTTTTTAGAATCGTAGGTGTGGGAGCTTTCCCTAAATAGTAAATAGAGGAGCCACTCGCAAGTGGCATAAGAAAACCCAATGTCCCTTCATATACATGTGACATCGGTAAAACCGAAAGGAATCTGTCCTTTTCATCTATAATAATGAATTTTTTTGTGGCTATTATATTTGTTACTATGTTTTTATGGGTAAGCATAACGCCTTTGGAAAGTCCGGTCGTCCCTGAAGTATAGATTATCGCAGCAAGATCATCCTCTTTTAAGGATTCATCCCAGAGCCCTACCTTTTCCCCTAAATCATGAAAGAATTGAGAGGCTTTTTGGTAGGTCTCCTCAATCTTTGAACTTATTGATTCTATTTTATAGAACTCTGTTTCATCGGAAAAATCATCAAGGCTTATTATGTTTTTTACATTTTTACACTCTTCATCTAAAATCTTGTCAATGTGTTTTTTTGTTGCAAAAAGGAGTTTTGATTCAGAATGCTTTAAAATATTTAAGATATCCTCTCCCGGAAAATCAGGTAAAATAGGAACAGCAATGGCTCCGATTGTTACAATCCCCAGATATGCAATTCCCCAGTTGGGAGAATTTTCTCCTATGAGAGCAACCTTATCTCCTTTTCTTATTCCTTTATCCAGCAGGAGCTTTGAAATTGCTCTGATTTTTTCACCTAATTCCTTATACGTCAGAGGCTTTTCATCGAAAAATCCCATTGAAGGATAGGAAGGGAATTTTTTTATGCTCTGTTCAATCAATGCCTTTATTGTTAAAGGCTCAATCTTAAACTCCTCTATTTCTGTCATTTAAAAATTATATTAAAAAGAGAAATAAATAGCAAGGCAATTCTCACATAGATTTTGAGCTTATCTTCTTTGTTAAGTGGAAAAGGTTTTTCTTCTTTAATAATATTTCTTAGTTTTTCCATATATATATTATTTTTGTACTTATTTTCACCTTTTAATAGATCTTTGTTCTTTAGCGAAACTAAAATTACTATTGACTTTTTTTTTATTTAGTTATAATTTTATTTATTAATAGATAGGAGGAGATATGTGGTATTTATACTTGATTCTTTCATATTTTATAATTCTGCTGATTTTCAACTTCTTAAGAGCTAAAAAGGTAAAAAGCCAGGAAGATTTTATGGTTGCCGGAAGGTCTTTGAATGTATATGTGATGGTATTTACTTTAATTTGTACATGGATAGGTTCAGGCACATTTATTGCTGGAGCGGAATATGCAGCCAAAGCCGGATGGAGTTCTCTCTGGCTTCCTGCGGGTGCATGGGTAGGTATTCTCATAATATACTTTTTAGCGGCAAAAATAAGGACTTTTGGACAATACACTATTGGAGATATTCTTGAGGTAAGGTATGGAAATTTTGCAAGGATTTTCGGTGCGATTGCTTTAATAATAAGTTTTACAGCTATTGTAAGTTATCAATTCAGAGCTGGAGGATATATTTTAAATGTAATCACTGATGGAAAAATCAGTGTGGGTGAAGGGCAATTTTTAGCTGCACTCTTTGTGATTTTATTTACTGCTGCTGCAGGAATGTTGGCTGTGGCATATACAGATTTACCAAATGGGATTATTATTCTATTATCAACAATTTTAGCAACTCCATTTGTTGTAGCCGCAGCAGGCGGATGGCATCACATAAAGACTATTCTTCCTGCAGAGAATTTCACAATAATTAATTCACAGTTTGGGGCGCATCCGCTTTTAAAAGCTGGAAGTTATTTTCTCGCAACTCTTCTTTTGCTTTTGGGAGTTCAAAGTATGTATCAAAAATTTTATAGTGCGAAAACACCAAAAGATGCAAAAAAAGCGGTTAGCCTCTGGATTGTGGGAACTATAGTTGTTGAAACAGTAGTAATAGTAATAGCTGTTTTTGCAAGTGCAAAATTCTGGGATAAAATACAGCTTTTTAAAGCAACAGGCGGTAAGGAAGGAATTGACCCGGCTTCAATAATACTTGTTGCAGCAAAGACCATGGTTCCCCCTGTGATTGGTGTTTTGCTCTTAGGTGCTGCCACAGCTGTCGTTATTTCAACAGGGATGAACTATTTACTCTCTCCCACAACAAATATTATGAGAGATATATATCAGAAATTCATGAATCCGAATGCATCTCAAAAGAAGATGGTAATTCTTCAGAAAGTATGGGTTATTATTCTGGGAATAGTTGCCTATCTTCTTGCAACTAAAATGACCTCTGTTTTAGAGATGAGCTATTTTGCTTATACCATTTACGGAGTCGCAATAACACCAGCACTTATCGCAGCTTTGGCATGGAAGAGAGCAACCAAAGCTGGAGGTTTAGCATCCATAATTGTAGGAACAGTGGTGGCAATCTTTTTAAAAGCTTCCGGTTATATCTGGCCATCAATTATGAGACCTTTGAATAATCCCAATGGAGATCCCTGGGGTATTCCTATAATTTATCCAGCAGCAATCTTATCTATTTTATCATTGATTGTAGTAAGTTATCTGACACCGCCACCATCGGAAGAGGAATTAAAACCATTATTTGACAATAAAAAAAATTAACAAGGAGGTAAAATTGAAAAGGGTTAAAAGAATTGGAGTTTTAACTGCTGGGGGAGATTGCCCCGGTTTGAATGCAGTTATAAGAGCCGTTGTAAAGACAGCAATTAATGAATATGGATATGAGGTTTTGGGTATTAGAGACGGTTTTGCCGGTCTTATTAAGAAAAATGTATTCCCTCTCACGGAAAGAGATGTTTCAGGTATTCTCCCGAGAGGAGGAACCATATTAGGAACATCAAACCGAGATAATCCTTTTAAGTATAAAGTTGAAAAAGATGGGAAAACTGAGTTTGTTGATGTAAGTGAGCAGGTTATTAAAACAATAGAATATAATGAGATAGATGTAATTGTTTCAATAGGAGGAGATGGGACACAGAGTATAGCTCTTGAATTTTATGAAAGATACGGTGTCCCCATGGTAGGTGTTCCCAAAACAATAGATAATGACCTCGGAGGAACAGATGTAACATTTGGCTTTGATTCAGCTCTCCAGGTAGCAACTTTTTCAATAGACAAACTACATTCCACAGCAGAATCCCATCATAGAGTTATGGTTATAGAGGTAATGGGGAGAGATGCAGGCTGGATTGCCCTTCACGCAGGTGTTGCAGGCGGTGGAGATGTTATACTGATTCCTGAAATTCCATATGATATAGATAAAGTTGCTGAAACAATAGAAAGAAGAGTGAAAAAAGGGAAAAGATTCAGTCTTGTAGTGGTTAGCGAAGGAGCAAAACCAAAAGGAGGAGATGTTGTAGTGAAAAAGATAGTGGATGATCCAACAATGCCTATAAGATTGGGAGGCATAGGAAATAAGGTGGGAGATGAAATAGAAGAAAAAACGGGAATGGAGACAAGAGTAACTGTTTTAGGGCATTTACAGAGAGGAGGTTCCCCTTCTCCCTTTGATAGACTTTTGGCTACAAGGTTTGGCTATCATGCAGTTAAACTAATACATGAGGGCAAGTTTGGTCAAATGGTTGCAAGCAAAGGGAATGATATAGTTAATGTCTCTTTGGCAGAGGCAGCAAGAAACCCAAGAAGAGTTGATCCCAATAGTGATATTGTAAAAATGGCAATGGCTTTGGGTACAGGATTTGGAATTTAAAAAAAAATGAAAAAGCCTTATAAAGAGTTTTCACTTGAAAAAGCCCATAAAGAGATAAATGTAAAGGAAGAACTCCCTTCTAACACAAAAATACTGCTTGAAACTATGGGATTGCTTAAAAGTTCAAACACAAGTATAAAAGAGATTAAGGAGAGGATTCTTCTTGATGAATCTTTAACTTTCTTTATTTTGAAAACAGCTAATTCGGCTTTCTATGGTACTGTTCAAGAGATTTCCACACTATCCCATGCCATTACCTTTTTAGGGTATTCAAATTTAAGAAGTATAATGATGACATACTTCACAAAAAACCTTTTAAACAAAATAAAAGATCCAACCCTGCAGAAAAAACAATGGAAACACTCTATCTTTGTTGCTTTTGCATCAAGAACCTTGTCAGAAAGTTTCGGACTCTGTGATCCTGAAGAGGGATATATTGCTGGCCTCCTTCATGACATAGGCAAGGCATTGATAATAAAAGAATTTTTTAATAAGTATGAAAAGGTAATTGAGAAAACAAATATTACATTGAAAG
>JALXDT010000327.1 GCA_027070475.1 Candidatus Aminicenantota bacterium
AGAAACGAAAGTACACCGTCATGACTCCAGCGATCGAGCGGTATATCCGCAGCAAGCTCAAAGAGGAGTGGTCCCCGGAGCAGATCGCCGGAAGGATGCGCAAAGAGAAAGCCTGGAAGATCTCCCACGAGACGATCTATCGCTTCATCTACCGCAACAAGGCCTATGGAGGAAAGCTCTACCGATACTTGCGTCACAAGAACAAGAAGTATCACCGACGCTCCTCTTCGAAAGATCAACGGGGCAGGATCCCCGGGAGAGTGGGAATCGAGCACCGGCCCAAGGTAGTAGAGAAGAAACGCAGGATCGGAGACTGGGAGATCGATACCGTCATCGGCAAAGGACACAAGGGGGTGTTGCTTACCATTGTGGATCGGAAATCCAAATTCACCCTGATCGGCCACTGTCAGAGCAAGGAAGCCCGGGAGGTCACCCAGGTGACCCTCCGGCTGATGGAACCCCTGAAGCAGGTGATCCACACGATTACCAGTGACAATGGAAAAGAGTTCGCCCAGCATCAAAGGATCTCTGAGAAACTCGACAGTGGCTTTTACTTCGCCAATCCCTATCACTCCTGGGAGAGGGGGCTCAACGAGCATACCAACGGGCTGATCCGACAGTATCTTCCCAAGGATCGGGAACTCCACAGTGTCAGCAATCGGGAATTGGCCATGATCCAGAATCGGCTCAATCACCGGCCACGAAAAGTCCTGGGATACAAAACTCCCTATGAAGTCTTTATGGGTGAATTTCTGAAGGTAGTTTCGGCATGATTAGAGGTAGAAATTGCACTTATTGTGCGAATGGGCCTGATATCATAACTATTATAAAGAGAAATAGGTTCTTACTACAAGAAGGACGAAGCCATTCAAAAAGAGATTACCAATGAGGCGTGCATTGTCCATTGGATTAAGTGATTCATGTCTTAAAGATAAAATAAAAATTTACAATTCTCTTTTAAAAGCCAAAAGAATTATGAATACAAAGAATTATGATAAAGCAATTGATTTAGTGAAAAAGATATTAAAAGAAGATCCTGAAATAATTGATGCCTATATGCTTCTTGGTAATCTCTACTACAGGAAAAAAGAATTCGGCAAGGCGATGACAAACTTTTATGAAGTTTTAAAAAGAAAACCTGATTATAATTTCGCCACAATAAATATCATCAACTGTCTTATTGCTCTTAATAAATTTGATCGGGCAATAAAAACCATAAACACTTTTCTTAAAAGATTTCCCGAAGATTATGCCCTTTATGCGGAACTGGGCAAAATCTATCTTATAAAAGAAGATTATAAAAAAGCTCTGGACTCCTATAAAACTGTTATTAAACTTGATCCAAAAAATTCAGAAGCTTTCAATAGAATAGGTGAAATTCTGATTATAAAAGGAAAACTAAAGGAAGCAGAAGAAAATTTAACAAAAGCATTGACTATAACCCCAACATTGAAAGAAGCTTATTACAATCTGGCTCAGATTGAGGAAAAGAGAGGAAACATAAAAAAGGCCATGGAATATTATAAAAAAGAGATCAAAAACAACCCGAATAATTTTAAAGCATACTACAATCTTGCGGAAAATTTAAGAGAATCAGGAGAAAATGAAAAGGCAATAACCTATTATTCAAAAACAATAGAGATAAATCCGGATTTTAATATCCCCTACTTTATGATAGCAAAATATCTTCTTGACAAAAAAGAAGAATTGGATAGAGCAATTGCCCTATGCAAAAAAGGAGTGGAGATTAAACCTTTTAATAAATATACAGTTTTTGGTTATTACATTCTGTCTGATATATACTCCTTCCTTGGAGATTCCTCCAAATCAGAAGAATACTATAGAAAAGGAAGAAAGCTTCTCTCAAAATTACAATAAAAATCCAATATTTTGAATTCAAAATCCAATATATTGGATTTTTTCTAAAAAAAGATTTTAATATCCTTTATATTTCAAGCTTTCTCAATGGCATAAAAATTGAAGGTGTTTCTGAGATGGAGGATCTTTAAAAGGAGGTGTTTATGTATAAAAGCATTAGAAAGCTACTTATTCTAACAGTAGTTTTCCTGTTTATTTCCACTTTTGTTTTATCTCAATCAAGAGAAACGGGAGCCATACAGGGAAAAGTATTAGATCAGAATGGCAAACCAGTTCCCGGTGCAACTGTTACAATCACATCTTCAGCTCTTGTCCAGGGGAAAATTTCCACTATAAGCGGCAATGATGGAAAATTCAGATTTGTAGCACTACCTCCCGGTGAATATAGTGTTGAAGCTTCACTTGAAGGTTTTACTCCAGCAAAGCAAACTGGATTAAGACTGCATGTCGGGATGACATTATCTGTGGACTTAAAGCTAAAAATCGGAGAATTAAAAGAATCCATTGAAGTTATAGCCAAACCACCCCTTGTTGATGTCAAAGACTCTTCTACAGCCTCAACTGATTTAACAAAAGAACTTCTTCAGAATATTCCAAACAGTCAATTTGTTACAAATATAGTAAACCTTGCTCCAGGTGTTAATAATAGTAGCGCATTCGGAGGAGCGGCTTATTCAGGTGTATCCTATCAGGTGGACGGTGTTGATGTTTCTGACCCGGAAGGTGGAACAGCCTGGGTGTTTTTAGACTATAATGTTATTGAGGAAGCAAAAGTAATGGGAGTCGGACTTCCGGCTGAATACGGGGGCTTTACAGGAGCGATATTAAACACTGTAACAAAATCCGGAGGAAACAATTTCGAAGGTCATTTTGAATTTCTTTATCAAAAAGATTCATGGAATGGCTCAAACAGTGATGACCCGGACCTTCAGCCAGCAAAGAGAGGCTTTATAGATGCAAATTTCCACTTAGGAGGTCCAATTATTAAAGATAAACTCTGGTTTTTCCTTGGACTTCAATACTATAGAACAAAAAGATATCCCGCAGGTTTTCCTGAACCAGTGGATTATAAGCAACCAAGAAGTTTCATAAAGTTAACATATCAACCAAATAGAGACAACAGACTTCAGGCATTTTTTGAATACGATCACTATGATGGTATAAATAGAGGTGCAGGCGCTTTAACAAGCCCTGAAGCAACAGTTACACAAACATCTCCTGAAAAAGTCTGGAATTTCAGTTATTTACATATATTCTCAGACAATACTTTTATGGAAGCAAAATTTGCAGGCTATGTCGGATACTATTATCTTGAACCCGAAGGTGGAAGAGATCTTTCAGGGCATTATGATATTGCCACAGGATGGAGTACAGTAAATGCAACATACTATTTTCTCGCAGATAGATCCCATTATCAAGGAAATGCTTCTGTATCCCATCATGCTGATGATTTTATAAAAGGCTCTCACGATTTCAAATTCGGAGTCGAAATTGAAAAGAATTGGACAAGAAATAGATATGGATACAATGGCGGAGGAATAGCCTATATGGATTACAATGGCCAACCATACCTGGCCTACGGCTATGAAGGATACGATGTTGATGCAGATACCTCAAGAGTGTCTCTTTATGCTCAGGATTCATGGAGTGTAACCGATAATCTGACGATAAATCCCGGAGTAAGAGTCAACATATACAGAGGTTATTTAAAACATATAAACAAAACTGTCTACAAACCCACAGGTGTAGCACCAAGAATCGGATTAACATATGATGTTTTTGGGGATCATACCACAGCTATAAAGGCTCACTATGGAAAATACTATGAAGGTATTTTCTCTGCTTACTTTTACAACCTTGACCCGAATCATTCAGATTTTGTCATTTACTATGTACCTCAATACGGAAATCTAATTGAAATCTTAAGATTTCCTTATGAACAAACTTACTCTATTGATGATAATATAAAACATCCCTATATGAATCAGTACACAGTGGGTATTGAGCGAGAAATTTTCAAGGATGTTTCCATAAGTTTAACTTACATTCACAGAGAGAACAAAGACCTGATAGATGCAGTCAATTATACCGGAAATTTTGTACAGACTACGGTAAAAGATCCTTACAATGGCCAGGAGTATACTGTGTGGAATGAAACAAATCCCGGAGAAGATAAATACATAATTACAAATCCCAAAGAGGGCGCATATCCTGTAATAGGTTTTACCCCTCAAAGAAAATACGATGGATTTGAGATTGTTTTAAACAAGAGATTTTCAAACAGATGGCAACTTTTAGCCTCCTATGTTTACGGAAAAGCAACCGGAAACTATGATAATAATTTCTGGGGAGGTACAGGTTCGAATGTCGGACAATCAAGTGTGTTTAAAGATCCAAACTATCAGATCAATGCGGAAGGTCATTTAACTTATGATCCGACCCATATGTTAAAATTACAGGGAACCGTTATCCTACCTCTTGATATTAGCTTTAATTTCTATTTCTCTTATATTTCCGGAAACACCTACACAAGAAGATTGAGAGTTTATCTAAATCAGGGCGGAAGATACATATTTACTGAACCGAGAGGGTCCAGAAGATTACCAACCCAGAAAAACCTTGATTTGAGAATAGAAAAAATATTCAGGTTCGGAGAAAAGGTCAGAGCAGGACTTATTTTAGATGTGTTTAATGTATTTAATACAGGAGTAGCCACAAGAGTTTACACTGTAGCAGGTCCAAGTTTTGAAAATCCGACTGCTCTCAATTATCCAAGAGGTTTCAGAGCAGGTATAAGATTTTTCTTTTAGAAAAAAATAAATTATAAAAAGCAGGAGAAGGGATTCCCTTCTCCTGCTTTTTATTTTATGCTATTCTTTTTCATGAAAAAACATTTATTTTTAATCCTTTTTTTATTATCATCCTTTTTAATATCAGAAGACAAATGGTTAAAAGAAGTTAAGCCAATTATTACTAAATCAGAGCTAAGGGTGTACAAATCCTTAAAAACAGAGGAAGAAAAAGAAAAATTTAGAGAGTATTTCTGGAAATCCAGAGATCCAAATCCTCAAACACCTGTGAATGAATACAAGGTAGAATATTATAAGAGAGTAAAATATGCCAAAGAAAAATTAGGAGGAATAAACTCAGATAGAGGAAGAGTTTACATTTATTTGGGAAAACCACTTGAGATAAAAACATACAGAGGGTATGAGAAGATTGTTTCCTGTGAACTCTGGATTTATCGAAGAAAAAACAGAAAAGATGATCTACCTCCCTTTATGAAACTTTTATTTTACAAACCAAGGGATATGGGAGACTATCAGCTATTCTACCCTGGTATTCAAACTGCATTTGATCTTTTAAGTCCCTCCTTTATTAACCATGCAAAATCCAGAATGGAAGCTTTCAGGCTTGTCAAAATGGATTTTCCAGAATTGGCCCAGGCAAGCCTTTCGGTAATCCCAATGGAAGGAACTCCTCTATTTAATATCCCAAACACTTCCTCTGGAAGAGTTATTTCAAAGATATTCTCAATCCCTGAAAAGATAGTTAATAAATCATATCTTTCACTCTTTAAGGCTTCAAGTGGCATAGTGGAAGTTGAATATTCTTTTAAAGAGATTTACGGAAAACTTATTCTTTATAGAAGTGAAAAAGCAGGATTCAATTTTATTAGTTATGCCATCAATCCGGATCACATAATTTTTTCTGAAAATGGAGAAAATCAATTTTTGGCCAAAATTCAAATAATTGCAAGGTTAGAAAACTTAAAAGGAAATGTATTGCTTGAAAAAAGCTATAGGGTAAATTTAAAAGTTTCCAAAAAAAGGAAAGACAAAATAGAAAAATATGGAGTATCATTTAATGGATTTATTCCGATAATCCCTCAAAATGTAAATTTAAAGATTTTTTTTTATAATATGACATCAAAAGAATATTTTACAGGAGAAGCAAAAATCCCAACTTCCACACCTGTTTATTGTATAGGATTTAACTACAAATACACTGACAGAGGTTTATCTCCTTTTCAGTATGAAGATATAAAAATAATAGTAAATCCCAAATTAATATTCGGAAAAGATGATACAATTTTCGGGGTTTTTAAATCAAATAATAATCCCTTTTTATCTCTTATCAACATTAATTCAGGGAAAAAACATAAAGTAAAAAATATTGAAAAAATAGGTGATTTTTATTTATTTAAAGTCAAAGCATCCTCTGTTCCTGAAGGTGGATACTTTTTAACCATCAAAGATGATAAAAGAGAATTTAAAACAAAAAATTTCGCAATTATTCCCTATAAAAAAAACAAACCTATTATTCTTGAAAAAGAGGATAAAAACTTTAATGTTTTCAAATACATATTTTATCTTGGGGAAGAATATCTGAATGATGGAAAGATAAAAAAGGCAATATCACTTCTTGAAAAAATCCCTGAAAATTTTAGGGAAAAAGGCATGTTACAGATTTATGGAAAAGCATACTATCTTAACGGAAATTATAAAAAGGTGATTAATCTTATTGAACCAATAAAAGGTAAAGATTATCCTTTGCTTGCTCTTCTTGCAAACGCATATTTGAAAATTAATAATTTTAAAAAAGCGGCTTACTACTTTGAGAAAATCAGAAAATATGGAGATACTGTAGCTATAAACAATAAACTCGGAGCTCTCTACTTTTCCCTCGGAGATAAGAACAAAGCAAAAATATATTGGGAAAGGGCAAAAAGACTAAAATCCAAGGAGGAAAAATGAAAAGACTTTCTATTTTCATTATTTTTATTTTAATCTCATCTTTTTCTTATAGTGGGGTCTTAAGCGCTGTCAAAGGTGAAATAACAGATTCAAAAACAAAAGAAAAAATTGAAAAGGTGAAAATTACTATAGAATCATTGAGAGTTAAAAATCTAAAATACACAGTTTTTACTAATAAAAAAGGAATTGTTTACAAAAGCGGATTACAACCTGGGGTATACTCAATTACCTATGAAAAAAAGGGCTATATTCCCAGGAGAAAAGTCATAAGAATCGGTATTTCAGAAACAGAGGACATAGGAACATCCCTTGATCCCATTGAAGAAGTGAAAGAATTACCCGAAAACGAGATAAAAAAAGCATTAAACACTTTTGAAAAAGGAGACTATGAAGAAGCAATAAAAAGATTTTCAGACCTTTTAAAAAAAGAAAAAAATAACCCTGTTTACTATTTCTATATAGCTTTAAGCTATGAAAAACTTAAAAATACCGACAAGGCTATCGAATTTTATCAAAAATCACTCTCTATTAAACCAGACTTTACATTTTCCTTGCAAAAATTGGGAACTCTATATGCAAAAAAAGGTGAATTCACTAAAGCAATAGAATACTATGAAAAAGCTATAAAAGAAGGAGAATCTGATGCTGATACCTATTACAACCTTGGGGTATGTTATATAAATACAGGAAACAACAAAAATGCAAAAAAGGCAATGGAGAAGGTGGTTGAGCTCGACCCAAACTATTCCGATGCTTATTACCAGTTGGGTCTTATCTACCTCGGTTTGGGAAATATAGAGAAAGCAAAAGAGTATTTATCAAAGTTTATAAAGATGGATCCTGAAAATAAAAACACTCCTACGGCAAAAGCTGTTTTAAAAAATCTAAAATAAAGGAGGTAAGCAATGAAAAAATTTTTAAAAACATTAATTTTTATATCTATATTTTTTCTCTCTTTTTCCATGTTTTCTTTATCTTCAACTGTCTTCAAATACAATGACATATTCAAAATTCAATCTATATCAGATATAAAATACTCTCCCGATGGGAATTTTATCGTTTTTACAAAGAGATATGCTGATAAGAAAAAAGATAGATGGGTTTCTCAAATATTTTATGCAACTCCTGACTTTTCAAAAGTTGTTCAACTAACAAGAAAAGGAAACAATTTCTCCCCACAAATTTCTCCGGATTCGTCAAAAATAGCCTTTATATCCACAAGAAATAAAAAAAGCGAAATATTTGTCATTGAACTTCCGGGGGGAGATCCCGAAAAAATCAGCAATTACCCTCTTAGTATAAACGCTTTTAAATGGCTGGGAAATAATAAAATTATCTTTATCGCAAGAGAAAAAAAGGGATTTGTGGAAAGAAAAAGGGAAAAGGAAAAGGATACTTCCATTGTAATTGAAGATATCAAAGAGTTTTATCCTATAAGGCTTTTCTGCTTAAATCTTAAAAACAAAAAATATAAAAGGATAAGCTATAATAAAAGTCAAATCGGGGAATTTGTAATTTCCCCCTCCAATAAATTTATTTTAACTTCAGAAATAGACTCTCCCAAATACACTGTCGATGCAAGATACTATAAAAAATATTTTATTTATAATATAAAAACAGGAAAAGCAAAACAAATTTTCAAAGAAGACAAATATTTCCAACCCTATTCCTTTGATTGGATTAAGGAAAATATAATTTTGATGAAAGAAAATAAATCTAATTATGAAGAAAAAAGAGGTCCGGGATATCCATTACTTTATGCCTACTTTGTAAAAGATAATAAAATTAAAAATATTGATCTTAATTGGGATTGGGGATTAGGAGGATTTTATTCAAAAAGTGTTTATTTTAGAAATGGAAAGATTTTTACAATGTTAGCAAAAGGGGTCTGGAATTACCCCATAATCCTTAAAGTTGATAAAAACTTCAATGTTAAAAAAAGGATTATCATTAAAGATGGTATTTACAAAAACATAGACTATTTTACAATCTCTCCTGATGGGAAAAAGCTTCTTTTCATAGCTTCAAGGATGGATAAACCAAAAAAAATCTATTTAGCTGAAATTCTGAAAAATGGGAAGTTTAAAAATCCGAAAGAAATATACTTTATCAATAGCTGGCTCAAAAATGTAAAATTGGGTAAAAGAGAAATTCTGCACTGGAAATCAGAAAACAATAGAAATGTGGAGGGGATCTTAATATACCCTGCTGACTATGAAGAAAGCAAAAAATATCCTCTTGTTATAACCTTCCATGGAGGTCCTTATGCTTATACCAAGGATAGTTTCAACAATTCCTGGGCATACTATCCTCAGGCATTGGCTGGTGATGGATTTTTCACTCTTTTTGTAAATTACTGGGGGGGTTCAAATTATGGACTTGAGTTTGCAGAATCAATAGTTGGTAAATATTATGAATTAGAAGTTCCAGATATTATGTCAGGTCTTGATTTTGTTTTAAAAAATTATAATATTGATAAAAAAAACATTGGAGTTATGGGCTGGAGTAATGGAGCTATTCTGACAATTGCTTCAATTCTGGAAAGAGATTTTAAGTTTGCCATACCAGGAGCTGGGGATGTAAACTGGATTTCCGATTGGGGTAATTGTAAATTCGGCGTTCAGTTCGACAATCTTTATCTGGGAAAACCATACTATGAAGACCTTGAACTTTACATTAAAAAATCACCTCTTTTTAAACTAAAAAAAGTTAATACTCCCGTACTTATTTTTTTCGGAGATAAAGATACAAATGTTCCAACAGAACAGGGATGGGAATTTTACAGAACAATGGAACAATTAGGGAAAGAGGTAAAATTCGTTCTTATGCCTGGAGAACCACATAGTTTCCGAAAATTATCTCATCAAAAGAGAAAGGTAATGGAGGAAATTGAATGGATTCATTCCCACATAGAGGGTAAAAATAAAGAAAGTTTTGAACTTTTAAAGAAAGATTCAAAAATCGCTCAGTTAGAAAAATATTTAAAACTTAAAAAAGATAAAGCAGGAGAAATCGGAGAAAAGGTTAAGGGGATTCTTCTTCCTGAGTTTGTTAAAATAGGTAATGTGAAGGTTGCGAAAACAGAGCTAACAAATGCTCAATTCAATGAGTTTTTAAAAGAAAAGTATCCTGAGAGAATCATAAAAGGAAATCCAAACAAACCGGTTTACAATATACCCCAAAGTCTTATAAATGAATACCTGAAATTCGTATTTGAGAAGACCGGACTTAAAGTTAAACTCATTACAAAAAAGCTATTCGAAGAAATTTCCACAAAAGAAATCTCAAAAACGGAAAATACTATTGACTACTGGATTGGTTATTCTCCCACGCCTGAAGAAAGAATAGAATGGATAAAGTATCTTAAAAAGAAAAAATTGATTTCTAATTTAATAATGCCAGTTGCAAGTTTCCAGCCTACAGCTTCAGGTATTTATGACTTAAATGGTAATTTACCGGAGCTTACGGAGGAAGGTGAGATTGTAGGTAATTGGTTCTTATCGACTAAAAATGGTAAAAAAATTAAATGCAGAAAAAATTGGGCAGGTATTAGACTTATTGTTACCGAAGAGAAAAAATAAATTATTGACAAAAACAAAAAGATAAATTATATTATCACTACTCTTAGACTGGGAAGTCGTCTAACTGGCAGGACATCGGACTCTGGATCCGAGAGTTGGGGTTCGAATCCCTGCTTCCCAGTTTTTATTTGACAGTTAATAACAATTATTCTATAATCATCTCACCATGAAGAAAAAAACAATTACTCTATTTTCATCTTTTATTCTTGTTTTATCATTAATTTTTAATCAAAATTGCAAAAAAGAAAGAAAAAACTACAATGTAGTTGTTATTGTAATTGATGCTTTACGTGCAGATAGATTACCAATGTATGGATATAAAAAGATGACGGCTCCTTTCCTGAATAAATTGAGCAAACAATCAGCCGTTTTTATGCACAGTTTCGCCGCT
>JALXDT010000328.1:0-409 GCA_027070475.1 Candidatus Aminicenantota bacterium
TTGATCCGGTTCTTAAAGAAATAAAAAAATTAAAAAAGAAGGTGGATTTTTTCAATAAAAAGATTCCGTCTCTTTTATTAAACAGAGGGGTACTTTCTCTTATTCTTGTACTGCTTTTTTTATTGTTAATAATAGGCTTGCTGGGTTGGATTATCCCAATAATAGTAAATCAGTTTAATGATTTTACAAAAAATTTACCGGATCTTCTGGAAACTGCTTCTAAATCCGGCTCAAAACTTTCAGAATGGTTTGATAAACATTTCAAAATACCTTCTGCTGTTAAAATAAATTTAACCAAAGAAATTGAAAAAGAATTAATGAAATTTTTATCAGGATTATCTTCAATTATTCCCTCTCTTTTTTCAAATCTATACAGCATAGTTTTAAGTATTTTATACCTAATCTTAAT
>JALXDT010000328.1:419-3210 GCA_027070475.1 Candidatus Aminicenantota bacterium
AAAAGAATTACCATACATAAAAAAGTTTTTAGATGATCTTGTCCCTTCTCGAATGAGAAAAGAGGTAAGGATAAAAGTTAAGAAAGTTAATGATGTAGTTTCCACTTTTGTTAGAGGGCAACTTATAATTTCATTAGGACTGGCCATAGCATACTCAATAGGTCTATCCTTAATCAAATTACCCTTTGCCATTTTAGTTGGAATCATATCTGGTTTAGGAGATATAGTTCCCTATCTTGGAACACTCTTTGGAGTTCTGCTCTCTGTAATTATAGCAGGGTTTTATTTCCATTCCTTAAAAGCCATTTTCCTTGTACTTTTAGTTTTTGCAATTATAAAGATAGTTGAGGATTGGTTAATATATCCTAAACTAATAGGAGATAGAGTTGGAATTCACCCATTAATAATAATCTTAATAATAATCTTTGCTGGCGAATATTTTGGTATAACAGGAATGATTTTGGCAATACCTTTTGCCGGAGTCCTAAAGATTTTTCTGTATGATGTATATAAATGGTACAAAAGATCCTTTTTATTCAATAAAGAGGTGGAAATTCCTATGGAAGATCATGATGAATAAAGAACATAACAAATTACTTTTAATTCCATGGATGATAGATAAGGATATAGTTAAAGGGATTCCAAAACAGGAAATAATGAAATCCAAATATTTTGAAAATAATGGAAAAACAATAGTTTATGATTTTTTAGGTTATTCTCATTCCTTATCCATATTGGAAGCAATTACTGAAAAGAAAAAAATTAAAGAAATATTTTTCTTCGGAGCAGCAGCATTTTCAGGAGATTATAAAGTAGGTGAGATTGTTTATCCATTAAAAAACTTTATTTTTTTAAAGTATGAAGACAGAATTTCTCAGACAGAAGAATTATTACCAGAAATAAAACAAAGGATAGAAGAAAAAATAACAAAGACCTCCGCTCCATCTATGACAGTTGATTATGCTGGCTTTTTCCCTCTGGAGGAGTTCAGAAAGATAGGTGAGTATAAGAATAATTTATTAATCGAAATGGAATGGGGATTTATTTTCAGATGGGCAAAAAGGCATAACATCAAGGCATATCCAGTTTTTATTTTAACCGATAAATGGGGAGAAAAACCAAGGATAAATAATTTTATCAAAGAGAAATTCAAAGATATATACCTTAAAATATTGGAGGAGATGTGAAGCCAAAGGTTTTATTAACAAGAGCTTTTCAAGAGAAACCCATAAAATATCTTTCAGAGATTTCAGATTTAACTATTGGAAGTTTTGAAAAAAATCTTACTAAAGAAGAGATAATAGAGAAGATAAAGGGAAAGGATGCACTGATTTCCCTTCTTGCAGATCCTATTGAAAAAGAAGTAATTGATTCTTCTCCAAACCTTAAAATTATTGCCAACTATGCCGTGGGTTACAATAACATAGATTATGAGTACTGTATTGAAAAGGGAATTTATGTAACTCATACTCCCGGAGTTCTAACTGAGGCTACTGCAGATATTGCTTTTTCTCTTCTTCTTTCTGTTTCAAGAAGAATCATTGAGTCTCATAATTTTGTTTTGGAAGGAAAGTTTAAAGGCTGGGAACCAAATTTACTTCTTGGAAAAGAGATAGCAGGAAAAACAATTGGAATAATCGGAATGGGAAGAATAGGTAAAGCTTTTGCAAGAAGATGTAAAGGGTTCGGTATGAATATATTTTATTATTCAAGGACAAAACTTGGTGAGAAAGAGGAAAAGGAGTTAGGCATTACATTTAAAAACTTAAATAATCTTCTATCTGAATCAGATTTTATCTCTCTCCATGTACCTTTAACAAAAGATACTTACCACCTTCTCAATAAAGAAAAATTAGAATTATTAAAAAATGATGCCATATTAATAAATACATCGAGAGGGGCTGTTGTAGATGAAGAATATTTAATCAAAATGCTTAAGGAGAAAAGGATTTATGGAGCTGGTTTTGATGTTTATGAAAGGGAACCATTTGTTCCAGAGGAGTTAAAAAAGTTAAAAAATGTTGTGCTCCTTCCCCATATTGGTTCGGCAACAGAAGAAACGAGAGAAAAGATGGCAATGATGTCTGTTAAAGCTATTGAAGATTATTTCTCCGGGAAAATTCCCCAAAACCTTATCCCTGAATGGAAAAACAAAATAAATGGATGATTTAGACCTAAAACTAAAAAAAACAGTAGAAGCTTTGGAAAACAAAAAAATTGTGTGCATTCCCACTGATACTATCTATGGAATTTCAGCCAATGCTTTTGAAAGAGAGCTTTTAAAAAAGGTTATGCAACTTAAGAGAAGAGAATCTCCATTTATTCTTCTAATGGATAGTATAAATAAGGTGAGAGGAATTCTAAATTTTATCCCTCCCGCTTTTTTAAAACTAAAGGCTTCGGGTTTAATACCCGGACCTATCACAATGCTCTTTAAAGTCAGGGCGAAAATTGATTACATAGTTTCTCAAGAGGGAAAGATTGCCATAAGAATTCCCTCTTATGATTTTTTAAAGAAAGTTTTATACAGGGTTAATTTCCCAATAATTTCCACCAGTGCGAATATTTCAGGTTTACCCCCTGCAAGAAATATCAAGGAAGCGAAAAAATACTTTGGAGATGAAATAGATTTGTATATAGACAGTGGGACTCTTGAAGGAGAGCCATCAACAATTATTGACCTCTCTTCAGAAGAACCTAAACTTATAAGAGAGGGGAGAATAAAATTTGATACTATTATGAAACAAATAAAGAAATAAATAAATTTTTGTTGACAATTAGTGTTATATTT
>JALXDT010000329.1 GCA_027070475.1 Candidatus Aminicenantota bacterium
TATTAAAAAATTCTCAATTGAGGATAAACCTCAAATAATGGAAAAGATAGAGTGGATGGGAATAATTTCAGAAGAAAAGATAAACAAAGGAAAGATTGCTCCGATTGATGTTCTAACAGACCTTCTTCTGGGAAAGATGTATTATAAAAAGGGAGAAAGGGATATGGTTATCCTTCTCCACAAAATTATCGGGGATTTTAATGGAAAGAGAAAACTCTATACATCATTGATGGTTGATTATGGAGTTGAAGGTATTGAAACATCTGTGGCAAAAACAGTGGCACTTCCCGCTGCAATAGCAACAAGAATGATTTTGGAAGACAAGATTAAAGTCACAGGCGTACACATTCCCGTAATTCCATCTATTTATGAACCCGTATTGGAAGAGCTTGAAAACATAGGAATAAATTTCAAAGAGGAAATAAAAGACCTTTAAAAGCTTTATAATTGAGTAAAACAGTGAATTAAAGGGGAAGCGGAATAAAAGTTACTAATTTGAACAAGACTTGAAACAAAATCCAGAGGAATCTTTTCTAATTCTTGCCATACACCATTACTCTACCAGCAGGGATAGTTTTTTTTGTTAAAGGATCTCTTTTTGTTTCTATTTTTATTGAGATAGATTTACCGTCCGCCCTCAGCCATTCCTTTTTATAAAAATCATAATACATACACCCATCAGGTATTGAACTATCCTGTACCTTAATCTCTTTGTTCAATTCTTCTCCATAATATACAAGAACAAATCCATATTGATAAAATCTTATCGCAAATTTATTGCTTTCATCAACCTTATAGTTATCACCTGTAGCTTTCCCCAGATCAAGAAAGTAGATATCATTTCTTTCAAGTTTTCTGTCAAAAGGCACCTCAAGATAGGAAATAGTACCCGTAAGTTTTGCTGTTGAATAGGAGAGAAATATAGCATCTTTAGGTTGTGTCGGTATGTATTTTCCCTCTTTTTTGTTAAAAATAAAATCCGGGGCTGCATAATTTAAATATATAAAATTTGAAAAATCTTCACCTTTATGATTGTTTAAAATATTCTTCACCCTATTTAGATAAAAAAGCGTATCTTTAAAACTCTCTTTACCCGCCATGCTTACAGGAAAATATTGAGTTTGTGGGACCTTAACGAACCCTCTTCCTTTAACTTCAAGATATTTTCCGAAATAATCGTATCCGACTATATAGGATTCTGCCATATCATAGTTGACATATGGTAAAACATTTTCAGGATTCCTGTATCCTTGATTGGTAGCTATGATCAAGTTCTTTTTCTTGAATAGCAAACTTAAATTATTATAAAAATTCCCCACTGCGGAAAGATATGAAAGCCCGGGGTGAAGTTTATTAAACCTATTTTTTAAAGGTTTATACTCATCTTCATTAATATATACTCCTGAAGCCCAATCAAAAAATATTCCTCCATACCCATTCTCCGAAACAAAGTTTGAAATAAATTTGCCTTTCCTATCAATAACTTCAAACACCCCAAAATCAAGATAATAATCCCTTGCAAAACTGTATCCCATCTCTTCAGTATGAGGAAAAGGACCTTCTGGATTCAAACTTGTATAATACCTATTTTTAAAAATCCAATTTACAAACACATTGTTTTCTTCCTCAATATAATAGTAAACAGCTGGCATCCAATCATAGCAAAGAATATTTCTGACCCCTCTCTCTTTTAAAAATGAGATAGTGCTGCTATTTGCAATATCTCCGACTCCTCCGATTTCAACAATATTAAACTTGGAAAGCCATTTGAGTGTATTCTCATCCGAGTCAGAGTATCCTGTTGCATAATCGCCCCTTCTTGTAAGGTATTCCGGGTGAGAACAATTGTTCAAAAGAAAAAGAGAGGTTACTAAGATAATCAAAAAAAACTTCTTCATAAGATTAATTATAGCATAGTATATCTTACTCTGAATATCCAATTTCTTATATTTGAAACTCAATATATTTTTTCTGATTAACTTTTCCCCTCTGATACTATTTTTGATAAATCTCGTTTAATTGACAGACAGAGGCAATAGTGGTAATTTATTGAATAATAAAATTAGGAGGAATAAAAATGTCAAATATCTATTTTACAAAGCAACATGAGTATGTAAAAGTTGAAGGAGATACCGGATTCTGCGGTATTTCCAATTTTGCTCAGGAGGAATTGGGAGAGGTAATTAAAGTAATCTTACCTGAAGTTGGTAAAAAGGTATCAAAGGGAGATGAAATATGCTATGTGGAATCCCCTAAAGAATCCGCAAAGGTTTATGCCCCTGTCTCAGGTGAGATAGTAGAGGTAAACTCAAAATTGGATGATGAGCCTGAACTTATAAACAATGATCCTTATGGAGAGGGATGGATTTTCAAGATTAAAATTAGTAACCCCGATGAAATAAACGAATTAATGGATGAGGAAGCCTATAATAAATTTATAGAAGGTTAAGGAATGAGGTATTTTCCCAATAGTGAAAAAAGCATAAAAGCAATGCTGAATTCTGTTGGTGTTAATAGTATTGAGGAGCTTTTTGATACAATTCCGAAAAGCAATTTGACTAAGGATGAAATCAATTATGGAAAACCACTTTCAGAATCTGAGCTGATTTCCTACTTTAAAAAGCTTGAGGTAGAAAACAGAGTAAAAGATTTTAAATTGTTTTTAGGAGGAGGTTCCTACTATCATTTTATTCCGGAAGTGGTTAACTACTTGAGTCTGAAAGGAGAATTTGTCACACCATATACTCCGTACCAGCCGGAGGTTTCTCAAGGAACTTTGCAGGCTACCTTTGAATATCAAACAATGATCTCAGATCTTTTGGGTATGGAATTTTCCAATGCATCTTTATATGACGGAGCTACTGCTGCAGCCGAAGGATTACTACTCGCATGGAGAGTTACAAGGAAAAGGAAATTTCTTATTGCAAAATCTCTCCACCCTGAATACATTGCCACTATAAAAACTTATGTGAAAAATCTAAATATTGAATTTGATTTTATAGATTTTAATGATGAGGGAAGAGTTTCAAAAGAAGATTTTGATAAAAAATATAATGATGAAATCGGAGGGATATTAATCCAATCTCCGAACTTTTTTGGAATAATAGAAGATTATAAATGGATTAAAGAAAAAATAGGAGATAATAAGACCCTTTTAATATCTGTTATAGCAGAGGCTTTGTCTCTGGGGTTATTGAAACCTCCCTCCTATTTCGGAGCTGATGTGGCGGTGGGAGAAGCTCAATCTTTTGGCCTTTATCCCTATTTCGGAGGTCCTACTTTAGGGTTTATAGCAACATCAAATAAAAAGTTTTTATGGGAAATGCCCGGAAGAATTGTCGGAGAGACAGTTGATGCAGATGGAGAAAAAGGATTCGTTCTTACACTTTCAACAAGGGAACAGCATATAAGAAGAGAAAGAGCCACATCAAACATATGCTCCAATCAGGCCTGGTGTGTTATAAGAGCTGCAATTTTTCTTTCTGTGTATGGTAAAAAAGGCTTAAAAGAGTTGGCAAAACAGAATATGCTAAAAGCCAATTATGCAAGAGAGAATTTGGAAAAAGCGGGAATAAAAACAAAATTCTCAGGCCCAATCTTTAATGAATTTGTTATAGAAGTTAATGATGCAGTTTCTCTTCATAAAAGACTCTTAGAAAAGAAGATAGTCGCAGGTATTCCTCTGAACTGGTTTTATCCTGATGATAAGAACTCGATTCTGTTGACTTTCACGGATATGAATTCAAAAGATGATATTGATGAACTTGTAAAAACTCTGGAGGAAGAAAATGAATAAAAAGAGAGAACCATTAATCTTTGAATTAAGTGAGGAAAGTAAGAAAGGATACTCTCTCCCTGAAATAGATGTTGAAGATAAAGATTATATTCCAGAAGATCTTATAAGAGAAGATATGGGGAATTTACCAGAGGTTTCGGAAGTGGAAATTGTCAGACACTATACAGCCCTTGCCCATTACAATTATTCGGTTGATGAGGGATTTTATCCCCTCGGTTCCTGTACTATGAAATATAATCCTAAAATAAATGAGAAGACAGCATCCCTTGAGGGCTTTTTACTATCCCACCCTTATTCTCCCTATGAACTGGTTCAGGGGAATTTAAGACTTTTGAAAACCCTTGAAAACATACTCTCGGAATTAACAGGTTTTCCCTATTTTACACTTTATCCCTCAGCAGGAGCCCACGGAGAACTTACAGGAATGCTTATGATAAGAAAAAAGCTTGAATTGAGTGGAAATCCAAGGAAGATTGTTCTTATCCCTGATTCTGCCCATGGAACAAATCCTGCAAGTTCTCACTTTGCAGGATACGATGTTAAGGAGATTCCTTCAGGAAAGGACGGATATTTAGAGGTTTCAAAAGTAAAAGAATTTCTCAATGAGGATGTTGCCGCTCTTATGATGACAAATCCCAATACTTTAGGCGTTTATGAAAGAGAGATTAAGGAGATTGCAGAAGTTCTTCACAAGAATGGTTCATATCTTTATATGGACGGAGCAAACTTTAATGCTCTTATGGGTTATGTAAAACCCGCCGAATTGGGAGTTGATGTTCTTCATCTTAATCTTCATAAAACCTTTTCAACTCCCCATGGCGGAGGAGGTCCTGGAGCAGGCCCTGTGGGAGTTAGAGAGGATTTTGAAGAGGTTCTTCCGATACCTGTTATAAAACAGGATAATGAAGGTAAATACATTGTTGATTTCAACAGACCCAATTCAATAGGAAAAATCAGAAGCTTTTTCGGAAACTTCGGTGTTCTGATAAAAGCCCTTACCTATCTTCTTGAGATGGGAGCAGAGGGGCTTAAACAAGCAACAGAGTTAGCTGTCTTAAATGCCAATTACATAAGAGAAAATTTAAAGGATACCTATGAGCTTCCATATAAAACAGGTACTCTCCATGAAGTTGTTTTTTCAGAGGAAAGTTTTAAAAAGTTCGGAGTTAAAACTGTTGATATTGCTAAAAGAATTCTTGATTATGGAATTCATCCACCAACAGTATATTTCCCTCTCATAGTCCACGGAGCTTTAATGATAGAACCCACAGAAACAGAAAGTAAAAGAACACTGGATACTTTCATAGAAACAATGAAAAAAATTCATAAGGAAGCTGAAACAAATCCCGAACTTTTAAAAGAAGCCCCTCACTATACACCTGTAAGAAGATTAAATGAAGTTTTAGCAGCTAAAAAACCAAAATTAAAATATAAAAAAGAGGAATAGTGATGAATATTCAAGATATTTTTTTAACACTATCTGATTACTGGAAAAAGAAAGGATGTTATATTGCTCCAACTTATGATATGGAAGTTGGAGCTGGAACAATGAGTCCTGATACGATTTTTAGAGTGTTGGGGCCAAAACCTTATAGAGTGGCTTATATGCAGCCTTCAAGGAGACCAACCGACGGAAGATATGGAGATAATCCTAACAGAGTTCAAAAACATTTCCAGTATCAGGTTATTTTAAAACCTGCCCCTGAAAACAGTCAGCAGCTTTATATTGATAGTTTAAAGGCATTGGGAATAGACTTAAAAAAGAATTTTCTTTCTTTTGAAGAGGATAATTGGGAATCCCCGACTTTAGGAGCGTGGGGTGTGGGCTGGCAGGTAATGCTCAATGGACTTGAGGTTACCCAGTTTACCTACTTTCAACAGGCAGGCGGAATTGATCTTTATCCCATCTCACTGGAAATAACATACGGCATTGAAAGGTTGGGGCTTTTTCTTGAAGGAAAGGATAATATTTATGACCTTGAATGGGGAGGAGGTATAAGTTATAGAGATTTAAGATATAAAGAAGAGTATCAATTTTCAGCATTTAATTTTAAAGAAGCAAACATTAATTCTCTTCAAAAAACATTTGAGCTATATGAAGATGAAATTAAAAATCTGATAGAAAAAAAACTTTATCTCCCTGCCTATGATTATGCTCTTAAACTCTCCCATATCTTTAATCTACTTGATGCAAGAAGAGCAATCTCTATCACACAGAGACAGAAAATAATACTAACAATAAGAAACTATGTTAAAGATATTGTGCAACTTTATCTGGAGGATATTAAATAATGAGTGAATATATACTTGAGATTCTTGTTGAGGATTTGCCTCCTTCACATTTAAAAATAGGTTTGGAACAGTTAAAATCAAAGTTTGAAGAGGAGTTGGAGAAGAATAGAATAGAATTTGAAAAGATTGAAACAATAGGTACAAAGAGAAGATTAGTTGTTAGTGTAAAAGGAATTTCAGAATCTCAAAAATCAGAAGAAGAGGTCATTTTAGGTCCATCCAAGAAGATAGCCTATGATGAAAACGGGGAACCCACTAAAGCAGCCATCGGTTTTGCAAGATCAAAAGGAAAGGATGTTGAAGAGCTTGAAATAATAGAGACTCCAAAAGGTGAATATGTAGGATTGAAGATATTAAAGGAGAAAAAGGAAACAATTGAGATTCTAAAAAAAATAATCCCTGAAATAATAGATTCCATCTCTTTTCCGAAAAATATGAAATGGAATGAGACAGGGGTGCTTTTTTCAAGACCTATAAGGGGGTTTCTTTCTCTTTTTGATAAAAAGATTGTCAATTTTGAATACGCAAATTTGGAAGCTTCCAACAGAACAAGAGGACATAGAATCCTTGCAGATGATGAAGAGATAACGATTTCAAAAGTTTCCAAATATGAGGAATCTTTAAAATCAAACCATGTAATTTTAAGAAAAGAGGATAGGCTTTCAATTATTCAGAGTGAAATAAAAAAGATAGAGGAGGAGCTTGACATTAAAATTGTTGAAAATGAAGAATTATTGGATGAACTTGTTGATATGGTGGAATATCCTGTTGCCTTTACAGGTACCTTTTCTGATGAGTATTTAAAAATTCCTTTTGAAATAATAGAGATATTTTTAAAGCAGGAAAAGAGACTCTTTTTATCAAGAAACCAGTTAGGAGAATTAATAGGAAGATTCATAGGGGTGGCGGATGCATCTGAAGATGCAAAACCTTATATTGTTAAAGGATTTGAAAGGGTAGTTAGAGCTACTCTTGAAGATGCAAAATTCTTCTGGGAAAATGATCTTAAACTTGATCTTGATCAACTTTTCGATGAGCTGAAAGGATATAGCTTTGAAAAGAAACTGGGGACTTACTATGATAAAACATTGAGAATGGAGGCTCTTGCTGAAGAAATGATAAAAGATAGTGAAGATGATTTCAAAGAAAAGATTAAAAAAGCTGTCAAATACTCAAAAGTTGATCAATTAACTGAAATGGTGAAAGAGTTTCCTGCTCTTCAGGGTATAATGGGAGGACTTTATCTTAAGGAAAGAGGTGAGGATGAAGTTGTATGGAAGGCTGTTTATGAGCAGTATAAACCTCAAAACCTTGAAGACTCAATTCCATCTATCTATAGTGGTAAGATATTATCCCTTGCCGATAGGTTGGACAGTTTAATCGGTGCTTTTATAATTGGTATGGAAGTTTCAGGAGATAAAGACCCCTTTGGGTTAAGAAGGCTGGGAAATACAATCGTAAAACTTTTAATTGAGGGAGAGCTTGATTTTGAGCTGTTATCTCTCTTTGAAAAATCCTTGAATCTCTATGATAATATTGAAAAATCCAAAGAGGATTTGGCAGCAACATTTCTGGATTTTATGGAGCAGAGATTCAGATTTTATTGCACAAATTTTAAGAATATAGATTATGATGTTTTAAATGCAGTTCTTAAAACAGGATTTTCAAATGTTTACCTTGACTTTCAAAGAGCTTTTTCTGTTCAAAAAACAAAGCAGAATGAGAATTTCAGGAAACTGATTATTTCTTACAAAAGAGTTAAAAATATTGTTAAAGGCAAAGAAAAGTTTTATTTTAATGAAGAAGGTCTTGTGGAAAAAGAAGAGAAAGCTCTTTATGATATATTCAAAGCAGTGGAAGAGGAGGTTTTAGAAGAGGTAAAGAGAAGGAATTTTTTAAAAGCAGAAGAAATATTAATTACATTAAGACCATTCATTGATGCATACTTTGATTCTGTAATGGTAATGGTAGAAGATGAAGAACTCAAAAACAACAGGATTGCTATGCTCCAGAGAATATCCTCTCTCTTTGAAAAGATTGCTGATTTTAATGAAATTATTGTATAAGGAGGTGAAATGAGTACCTATGATGAACATCTTCCCCATCTTGTAAGGGGAACAGAGGATATTTACTGGGTTGGTTTTGCTGATAGAAAGGTTGGGTTTTCAAATAATCCCTATCTTATTGTGGATGGCGATGAAGCTATGCTAATAGATCCCGGTTCAAGAGCCCCGGAGCATTACAGAGTTGTACATAACAAGGTTGCTAAAGTTCTTAGAGGTGATTTTGAAAAAATCAAATACATGATGGTTCAGCATCAGGATCCTGATCTATGTGCTGCTTTACCTCTCTTTGAGGTAATCGTAAATCCTGAGGTTAAAATTTATGCACAATCAAGATCCGCGCTTTTTTTAAGATATTATGGGGTGAACTCTGAAGTTGTCCCAATTGAAGATGGAGATGAATTTGTCTTTGCAAGTGGAAGAAAGCTAACTTTCATAACCACTCCATATGTGCATTTTGCAGGATCACATGTCACTTATGATCACAAAACAAAATCTCTTTTTTCAAGCGATATTTTCGGCGGATTCAGTATTAACTGGTCTCTATATGCTAACAAATACTATCTTGAAGCTTTTAAAGCATTTACAGAACCTTATATAGGCTCAAAAGAAGCTCTCTTATCAGCTTTAGAGAAAATATCGGCTTTTGAAATAGAGAGAATTCTTCCTCAGCATGGATCTATAATAGATGAGGATATTGATAAGTATATTGAAGCTGCTAAAAATCTTGAAGTTGCCCAATGGATTTAGGAGGGAAGGATGAATAGAGTGGAATTTTTGAAAAAGGTTGTTGAAAGAGGTTTAGGGATTTATGGAATAGATATAATAGGTAAAATGCTTGAAGAAAGTGGAATTGATATGGATATGGAGGGAAACATAAAATTTAAAAAGAGTGAAGATGTGGCGATTAAAACTTTCTTTGACAAATATTCCTCTCTAACTCCTGTGGCAAAAATGAACCTGCAAATGCTTGCAAAAAAATATAAGTTTTTACTTGAGTAAATAAGGGAGGGTAGTATGAATTTAAAAAAACTTGCAAGGACCAAGTTGGTTTGTACCATAGGGCCTGCTTCATCAAGCCCGAAAGTTTTAAAAGCTTTGATCAAAGAGGGACTTGATGTTGCAAGAATAAATTTTTCACACGGTAATTATGAGGAGTATAAAAAAATAATCAAAAACATAAGAGAAATTTCAGAAGAGCTTGAAAAACCTGTAGCAATTCTTCAGGATTTAAGAGGTCCAAAATTGAGAGTAGGGAAAATAAGGGGAGGAAGCATTAATCTCAAAAAAGGAAAGGAATTAATAATTACCACAAAAGAGATTGAAGGTAAAGAAGGCATAGTCCCAACAGATTATAAACTATTGCCTAAATTTGTAAAAAAAGGGGAAACAATCTTAATGGATGATGGGAACATTGAGCTTAAAGTTATTAATGTTAAAAAAGATGAAATTATAACAAAAGTTGTAGTAGGCGGTATTTTAAAATCCAATAAAGGAATTAATCTTCCCAACACAAAATTAAATATTCCAGCTTTAACAGATAAGGATAAAAGGGATGTTAATTTTGGAGTAGAAAATAAGGTTGATTTTATTGCCCTTTCCTTTGTTCAAAAAGCTCAGGATATTAAAGATTTAAAGAAAATATTAAAAGCTAAAAAAGCTGACATTCCAATTATTGCAAAAATAGAAAAACCTGATGCCATTAAAAATCTTGATGAAATAGTTGAGGAAGCTGATGGTGTAATGGTAGCAAGAGGGGATCTTGGGGTTGAAATGAAAGAGGAGATGGTTCCAATTCTTCAAAAAGAGATAATAAAAAAAGCTTCAAGAAAAGGGAAAATAGTTATTACGGCAACGCAGATGCTGGAATCAATGATTGAAAAACCAAGGCCAACAAGAGCTGAAGCAACGGATGTATCCAATGCTATCCTTGATATGACAGATGCAGTCATGCTTTCAGGAGAAACAGCTGTAGGAAAATATCCTGTTAAAGCGGTTAAAATTATTAAAAATATCGCGTGCATAACAGAAAATTCTCCTTATTTTAATCCTAATATTGAGCTTGAAGTCAAACCTTCAAAAAAGGTCGGAGATGCTATCGTAAAATCAGCTGTGGATATTGCTAAAGAACTTAATGCCAAGCTTATAGTCGTTTTCAGCTGGTCTGGTTCAACAGCTTTAATGCTTTCAAAGCATAAACCTTCTGTTCCAATTATAGCTTTTTCACCGGAGGAGAGTGTAATAAAGCGCATGTCATTATTCTGGGGTGTGACCCCTTTTTACCTTGAATACAGACCCAATACAGATATTCTTTTAGCAGAAGGAGAAACAATTCTCCTTGATAAAGGAATAATAAAAAGAGGAGATTTGATTATAATGATAGGTGGTGTAACCCCTATTAAGGGAGCTACAAATATGCTAAGAGCAATAAGA
>JALXDT010000330.1 GCA_027070475.1 Candidatus Aminicenantota bacterium
GTTTTATTCTTTTTACTTAATAATAATTTTATATCCATTTTGATAAAATATACATCATTTAACTTTTCTTTCTTTTCTTTTATAATCATTTCTTCATTGTATTCAGCAAGCTTACACAGTTTTTTATATAATTCCGCTATATGACGGGGAACAGATTCTTTTTCTCTCGTTCTATTAAAAGCTGCTTCTGGAAAGCTTTTATCTAAATTAGCGGCAAGGATACCTTCGAGCTCAAGGATTTTTTCTTCTTTAAACAATTGATAATAATTAATAAACTTCCATTGAATATTTTCACTCCTGTATGTTTCATAATTTTTTAAAATGTGACTATACATAGACTCCCATATTTCTATAGCTCTTTTAAAACTCATTTTCACATCTTTTAAGTATTTCCTCCTATTACATTCTTTAATAATACTCTTTGCCGTAATTGAAGGATGTCTGAAAACTACAAGAATGATTATTTCATCAAGATGCTTTATCCAAGCAGGAAGAGTATATGAAAAACGAGGATCTTTATAACAAAAAGGCTGAACACTTAAAGCTTTTTTAATTTTCCTTTCTGTAGTAATATTAGAAAAAATTTCAATTCCCGGAGGAAAAACCTCAAGCCACATCTGCATATCTTTTAATTGAGGATACAAAAAATTTGTATCCCTATTTTTCTTTCTTGTCTCTACTATTATCTCCTCATTTATACCATTAATGAATCTGTTCTCAAAAAACCCCTTAGGATTGCTTTCATTGGGAGCATATAAATTATCTCCCAAATAATATCCTGAATTGTATAATATACCTGCAAGCATACTTGTTCCGCTTCTGCCCGATCCCATAATAAGACAATTTTTCATTTATATCTTCGCTCCCAACTGTTTTAAATATTTTTTTGCCTTTTCATGGTCCGGAGTAATTTTTAAAACCTTATTAAAGAATTCCTCACTTAGTTCTCTCTTACCTTTAATAAAATATATTTCACCCAGATGGAAGTAAATCCCAGCCTTTAACTCTCCTTTTCTATAATTTTTTTCCAAATCTATAAAAACTTTTTCAGCCTTATCCACTCTACCCAATGTCTTTAAAATAGATCCAATTCTATATTTAAATATATCTGATTCAATTTTGGATTCTTTTAAAATATTCAAAGCTTCCTCCAGTTTATTTTTCCATAATGCATTTTCTTTCTTTTTATATTCCATTGCTTTATCAAAGGCCTGAAAAAACTTTCTTTCTATCATTTTTTTTCTTTCTAATTCATTCAACTCATTGTAAGCATCCTTAATAAGTTTTTCCAAATCAGTCTTCAATTCTAAATTTCTTGCTCTATCTATTCCTTCAATAGCTAAATATTCTAACTTTTTCCTTCGCCATTCTATTATTCTTTTTTGTATCTCATGTTCCTTTGTGTACATTAAAGTAAATGGATGCCATGGATGATATAGTTTTAATTCAGGAGACCACATTATAGCAAGACCCAAATTTTTAAATCTTGTATAAATATCTAACCCATTCGCATGATTCCCGCTTCCAAACAAAGGATGTTGCTCATACCCATTTATTTTTAGGAGCCATTTTTTTCTAACAGTTAAGCATCCTCCATAATTTAAGGGGTTCTTCAACACTGTTTTTCTATCTAATTCATCAAAGCTAAATGAATTCAAAACCCCTTTTTCTAATTCGTCATATCTATAACCATATACTACAAGTTTTTCGTATTCTTCATGAATACTCCATACTTTATTTAAGAAATCAGGCCTAACAATTTGATCAGCATCCGGTATTACTAATAATTCTCCTCTTGCTTCAACAATACCCCGATTAAAACAATAAGAAGAATGATACATTCCCTCTCTATTAAGAGTAATAACTCTCACTTTATTATATTTGTAAACTTCTTCATTTGCATGATTATAATACTCTACCCAAATAACTTCATAATCTTTCTCAGGAAAATCTTGTTCAGAAAAATATTTTGCTCCAAAAACATTCTCTCTAAAGCTTCCATCTATCATTATAACCGATATTTTCATGTGAAAACTTCCTTATTTGTTACTGTTTTTTAATTTCTTAACCTGCTCTTCTATCCACCTGTAAGTTATCTCCATCCCTTCTCTCAATGGTTTCGTCGGTGCCCAGCCCAGCTTCTCTTTTATCAACGTATTATCTGATCTTCTTCCTCTTACTCCCTGAGGCCCTTCTACATGTTTTAATTTCAAATTCTTCCCTGAAAAACCTATTACCATTTTCGCAAGATCATTTATACTTATGAGTTCCTCTGATCCTATATTTACAGGGCCCGTAAAATCAGAATCCATAAGTCTCCTAACTCCCTCCAAACATTCATCTATATACAAGAATGTTCTCGTCTGTTTTCCGTCTCCCCATATCTCTATCTCCCCTCCATCCTCTGCCATTGCCACCTTTCTGCATATCGCCGCCGGTGCCTTTTCTCTTCCACCTGTCCATGTCCCTTCAGGACCAAATATATTATGAAATCTGGCTATCCTAACCTCTACTCCATAATTCCTCATATAACTCATATACAATCTCTCACTGAAAAGCTTCTCCCATCCATACTCACTATCAGGTGCTGCCGGATATGCATCACTCTCCTTTAATCCCCTGTTCTCCGTATCCATCTGTATATGTTCAGGATATATACATGCTGATGAAGAGTAAAATATCTTTCCCACTCCGACGTCTTTTATTGCATCCAATACATTCAGATTTATCGTAGCTGAATTGTGCATCACATTCGCATCATTCTCTCCCGTAAAGATATAACCAGCCCCCCCCATATCTGCTGCAAGCTGATAAATCTCATCAAACCTTCTGTCTATCACATATCTTACCAAATAAGGATTCCTCAAATCCCCTATTACAAACTCATCTGCTTCTGTCGGAGAAAACTCAGGATATTTTAAATCAACTCCTCTTACCCAGAATCCCTCCTTTTTTAATCTTTTAACCAGGTGACTTCCTATAAAACCACCTGCTCCTAAAACCAAAGCTTGTTTCTTATTCATTACATCCCTCCTTAGTTAATTTTATTATATATTCTTTTGCTTTTTTATGCATTGGATTTAACCCAGCACACTTTTTAAAATATTCAACAGCTCTTTTTTTGTTATTCTTTGATAATTCAATTTCACCTAAATGAAAATAAGCACTTGCTTTTAATAAATTATCCTTTGTCTCTTTCAA
>JALXDT010000331.1 GCA_027070475.1 Candidatus Aminicenantota bacterium
ATGCATGAGCATCTATTTGTTTTTAGAAAGCCTGATGTAAATGAAGATCTAACAAAATATAAATATAGTAGATATATGAACTTTTAAACATATTTATTTTTAGAGAAAAATTCAGTTATTAAGGAAGTATCACATCACTATAAAGTATTGAATTTTAAGCTTTAGGCTATGAGGTAAATTTGGAGGTTGTTAGTTCATTGTTGTTAGTAATTTTTTTATTAATTAAAATAAACTGTAAGGGCAATTCATGAATTCCCCTTACAGTATTTATTACATCGCTTCACAATTCATCATTCACAGTTCACTTTTCCCCACCTTACCCTTGTCAAAAGAACATATTTATGTTAGATATAGTGAAGGTAAATGAAAATGAAATTTGAAATTTATATTGCCTCAAGGTATCTTTTTTCCAAAAAAAAACAGAGATTTGTCTCTTTTATCACTTTTGTTTCTGTATTGGGAATAACGATCGGAGTAACAGCTCTTATTGTAGCTCTCTCTCTGATCAATGGTTTTCAGAAGGATGTAAGAGATAAACTTTTTCAGACAAGTTATCATATAATGATATTAAAGAGTTTTTCAAGAAACATAAGAAATTACAAAAGTATTGTTAAAGAAATAGATAAATTGGAAGGAATTAAAAGCGAAACTCCGGTTCTCTACACAAATGTTCTTTTAAAATACGGTGCAGAAACAACAGGTGGAATTATTAAGGGAATTCCTGAAAAATTAATAGATAAAGAGTGGTCAAAATTTATCACAGAGGGGAAAATTAGCAAAGATGAAAACAGTGTTTACATCGGCAAAGAGATAGCAGATAAGTTAGGTGTAGGTATAGGAGACAGAATAAGAGTCTTTTTTCCATCTTTTAATCTCTCACCTTTCGGAGCTCTCCCAAAATCAAAATATCTAAATGTAGAAGGAATTTTAAAAACAGGTCTTTATGAGTTTGACTCTGTCTCAATTCTTATTGAGCTTAAGAAATTACAAAAGATTTTAAAAAGCGGAGACTCTGTAAACTATATTGGAGTTAAAATAGAGAAAATTTTTGAGGCTGAAAATTTAAAAAAAAGGATAGAAAAAATTTTAGGTCCTTCTTTTTATATTGTAACATGGCAAGAGCTAAACAAACCTCTCTTTTCTGCTCTCAAACTTGAAAAAACAGTTATGTTTTTTACAATCGCCCTTATAGTATTTGTAGCAGCTCTGAATATTATTGCGACTTTAATTCTTCTTGTAATTGAGAAGGTAAAGGATATAGGAATCTTATCATCTCTTGGTGCAACTCCTGATAATATAAGAAATATATTTTTCTATCAGGGAAGCATAATTGGAATACTTGGAACATTTTCAGGTTTAATCCTGGGGTTATTCATTGTTTTCATATCCAACACTTTTAAATTAATAAGAGTCCCGGAGGAAATATATCATGTTGGTTTTATTACTTTCAGACCTCAGTTTGATGATATTTTAATAATAGTAATAGCTTCCTTACTCATTACCTTTTTAACAACAATTTACCCTTCTAAAAAAGCCGCTGAAATTGAACCTGCCGAGGCATTAAGGGAAGAATGATTGAAGTAAAAGAATTAAAAAAAACATACTCTTCTCCGGATGGAGAACTTGTTGTTCTTGATGGAGTAAATTTAAGAATTGGAGAGAAAAGCTCTATTGTGGTAATGGGAGCTTCAGGTTCCGGGAAAACCACATTGTTAAACATAATTGCAGGTCTTGATAAACCGAAATCCGGAGAGGTTCTGTTTAATGGTAAAAATATATTCTCTCTTTCCCTAAAAGAGAGAGCCTTTTATAGAAACAAGAATATAGGTATGATCTTTCAATTTTTTAATCTTTTAAATGAATTTACGGCTCTTGAAAATGTTGCTATTCCTTTAATTATCGGAGGAGAAAACCGAAGAGAGAGTTTTAAAAAGGCGGAAAATATGTTAAAAAAGTTTGGATTGTATGATAGAAGAGAACACAGACCCTATCAACTTTCTGGAGGAGAGCAGCAGAGAGTTGCTATTGCAAGGGCACTTATAAAAAAACCCAAACTCCTCCTCCTTGATGAACCAACTGGAAATCTTGATTGGAAGAGTGCCAGAGAAACAATGACTTTTATCAAAGAGAGAATCCAAGAAGAAAGTATTACAGCTGTTCTTGTAACTCATAGTTATGAAATTGCCAGGGATTTTGGAGAGGTTTATAAATTAAAAGAGGGTAAATTAATAAAAATCTCCGTTGACAAAATGGTTTAATTGCCTATATTTAAAACAATGACACAGAAAAGATTTAGATACTATGATATTGTAAATGTCCACCCTACACCCTTTTCAGATGAAGATATAGAGCTTATAAAAAAAGCTTTTGTCTATGGAGCGAAGAGACACAAAGGGCAAACCCGTCATTCGGGAGAACCTTATTTTTCCCATCCTGTAGCAGTTGCAGCCATTCTTTCTGAAATGGATCTTGACAGTGAAACAATAGTAGCAGCCATTCTGCACGATGTTGTTGAGGATACAGCCCATTCCCCCGATGAGCTTATAAAAGTCCAAGAGGAAATAAAAGAACTATTCGGAGAAACAGTTCTTAAAATCGTATTGGGTGTTACAAAAATAAGTAAGTTTAAAGAGGAAATTTCAAAGGAAGACAGAGAGAGAGAATACTATAGAAATATGATATTTGGAATGGTGAGAGATCCGAGAGTGATTCTTGTAAAAATGGCAGATAGATTACACAATATGAGAACACTTTTTTACATACCTTCAGAGGAAAAAAGAAAAAGGATTGCAAGAGAAACCCTTGAAATTTATGCCCCTCTTGCCCATAGGTTGGGAATGGGGAAAATAAAAGCTGAGCTCGAAGATCTATCTTTCAGATACCTCCATCCTGATGAATATAACAGAATAGAAAAAAAATTATTAAAAAGAAAGGAAGCTCTTGAAAAACAGTTAAAAGAGATGGAAGAAAAGGTCAAAAAGATTTTAACGAAAAATGGGATGAAAGTAGAGATAAAAAGCAGGATAAAGAAGCCATATAGTATTTATAAAAAGATTAAGGATAAAGGTGTTACGATAGATGAAATCTTTGATCTTTTAGCATTAAGGATTATAACAGAAACTGAAAAGGAGTGTTCGGAAGTAGCCACAATAATTAAGAAATATTGGGTTCATATTCCTACCAGGTATAGAGA
>JALXDT010000332.1 GCA_027070475.1 Candidatus Aminicenantota bacterium
ACATTCTATTTAATAATAATTTTTCTATTTCATAAAGATTAAGGCTTTTCATTATATTTGCAAGTTTTTCTATTTCATAGTTTTTTAAAAAAGCCGTATCCTTGTTTGTTCTTAAAAAATACATAACTATCCTATTTTTATCTTTTGTATTTTTTAGAAAATCATCAAAGTATTTTCTATAGATTTTCTCTCCTTCGGGGTCTACAAGGGTTGTTTTTAGATAATTAAAAAGCTCAAACATCCCTTTTTCAACTTCCCCTCTCTGTCCATAAAATTCTATTAATTTTATAAAAGCAAGATGTTTATCCTTTAGGCTTGTTGTTTTCTTTATGATGGATCTGTATACCTTCTCCGGTTGTTTTAGATAATATGGAATTTTTAATCTTTCCATTTGGGCTTTAGTTAAGTGGGATACACTGTCAGCAATTCTTATCTTTGCTTTGTTTGAAATGGGGTAATTTCCGTATTTATTTATTACTTCATTTAAAAAAATCGCCGAAAGTTTATAGTTTTTTTGCTGAAAGAATATTTCCCCTATAAGATACATAGCTTCCGGAACCATGCTATTTTCTGGATATATATTTATAAAAGCCAAAAGGATTTTTAATGCATTTTTATAGTCTGTTACTGAATAAAAACTCTTTCCAATACTGAAAAGATCATCAGCTGAGTAATTAATATATTCTGGCTTTATTTTTAAATATTTTCTAAAATACTCAGAAGCAATTTCGTAAGTGCCTTTTTGATAATAGGCTTTTCCAATATAAAAAAGTATAATGGGATATTGCTTTGAATACCCTTTATCTTCAAGATCAATTAAATAAAATAAAGCTTCGCTCCAGTTTCTTACATCAAGCATTCTTTTTATATATTTGATTTTTAGAGGAATTACTTTTTTGTCAAAAGGAAAATTGTTTAATAGCACTTTAAGATAATAATCCGCTTTTTTTGTGTAAATTGTTGTGGAGTAAGCTTTGTAAAGCAAAATAAGTGGTTCAGGGTCTTTAAATTCTCCCCCTTTTTTTATATACTCTTCAAGGGATTTTACTGCTTTATCCTTATTCTTGCCTATTTTAAATAGAGCCATTCCAAGATAGAATTTTAAGATTGGGTTATAATTTGTGGGATTTTTCTTTAGGTAATTTTCAATAGTGGTGATTAGTTCATTGTAATGACCATTTTTATAAAGTTGCTCACTTTGTTTAATAATATTTTGTTGAGCAAATAGGATTGTAAATGATAAAAACAAAATAAAAAAAAAACTTTTTTTTTATGCTTCATATCTAAAATCTATAAGCTCTCTTTTTCTCATACTTTTAACAAATCTTTCGGATTCAATTTTGTTAATATTATCCATTATTCCCTTAATTCTTTCAAGGGAAATTTCAAGACCTGAAAGATTTTTTTCTAAGATATCGGTTTGAGTTATTTTTCTTTTTAATGATTCAAGGTTTAAATAGGCTATTGTTAGAGGATTATTAATTTCATGGTTTAGACTCATTGTAAGCTTTTGGAGAAATTCTTTTTCCTCTTTCTTTCTTAAAGCCTCTTTTGTTTTAATTACTTCTGAGTATATTTTATAGTTTTCTATATGTATTGATAGCAGCAGAGATACTATCATAATAAATTCAGTGTTTAGATTGGTAGGTAAAGGTTTGTCATAATTGTCTATCGTCAGTACTCCTATAAGATTATCTTTTAAGAATAGAGGAAATTTAATAAATTCTTTTTTATGGGCTTTTTCTAATTCTTTGATTTGATTTTTGTTAAATTCAACAAAATCCTTTTTCTCTTTTAGCTCTGTCAACCATACATGCTTTTTTATTTTTGAATATGTCTTTTTTAGTTTCTCTATTTCTGGCCCATCTCCTGCTAAAATTTTCTCTTTGTTTCTTTTTACAATTGAGATAAATACTCTTTCAATATTTAAAACTTCTTTTAAGAATTTAATTGTATTTTCAAGGGATTGCTTTAAGTTGTATGATGAAAATAGTTGAAAGGCTATATTTTTTATCCTCTCTAACTCTTTGTTTAAAACTTTGTTTTTAAAGAGTTGAAGACTTTCCACTGCATTTTCTATAGTTTCAGCAATCTCACTATTATCATGGGTTCCAGCTAAAATATCTATTGCTCCCTTTTTTAAGTATTTAATAGCTTTATGAAGCTCTTTTTTAGAACTATAGAGAAGAAAAGGAGTGTTTTTCAAAAAAGCCTCAGCTTCTTTCAAATGTTTTAAATCGATAATAACTAATGTGTTTTCTAAATCAATATTATCTATTAAATCTGAGTAAGAAATTTCATATGGATAAAGTTCCTCAACTTCTTTCAATCTTTTGTAGAGCTTCTTATTTTTTAAAACTACAATCTTCATTCTTTCCTCCGTCAAACCAGCATCAAATTCTGTGCCATTAACCCAAAATATCAATAAGATGCTTGTTTTCCAATGCTATTCTCTCTATTGTTCCATTCGCATTATATGTGAGAAACTCTTTTTCTATATTATTATTTTTGACACTATCAGAACTTTTAACTTCTTTTTTTTCGCTTTTTTCTTCTGTTTTATCCTCTTTTTTGTTTAAGGGGTCAAGCTTTGATTTTATTGTTTTTAAATTACTTCTTATAACACTCAGCTCTGTATATACAGTCATTTTTTACCTCAATTATAGTATCGGAATTTTTCTCTAAAAATAAATGTCAAAAAAACAGAAAAAGTCAAATTATTTGACATTAATTAAGATATGTTTTTTGTCAATATTAGTCTGAATCCAGTGCTTGAATTTTCATACTTAACAGAATCCATTTTATTTTCCAATATCAGAATCCCTCTTCCCGATGTTTTAAGAGAAGGAGTGCTTTCTGATACCGAGGGCACAAATCCTTCACCCTCATCTTCTACAATAATGGTAAACTTTTTGTTATCCCACTCAAAATTGATTTTAACGTATTTATTATTATCTTCACGGTTTCCATGAACAATAGCATTGGCAAGGGCTTCTCTCAGGGAGATTTCCAGAGCCCATTTATTCTCTTCATCCAATAGTAATTCTTCGGCTATTGTATTGAGGGCATTGATTACAGGTTCAATAAGTTTAACATCACTCGGTATCATAATTTTAAATTCATTCATTCAACAATATAAATCAAAACTTTCTCTTAGTCAACTTTTCCTTCTTTTTTATATCTTAATTTAAT
>JALXDT010000333.1 GCA_027070475.1 Candidatus Aminicenantota bacterium
GAAGAAAACTTTGAAAAGATTGAGCAATTCGATGAAAGAGATCATATGTTCTCAAGAAATAATCTACAATTTTATCCTCACCTTATGGAAAAGTACTACAAAATAAAGCCTGAGAACAAACAGATTGACGAAAAAATACATAAACTTCCTGAATTAGGAGAAAAAGGAGCGAGATACTATGACCCATATTATTCTGAAATAGCAAACGCCAGTTTTAAAGTTTTGGACAGAACAACCTTTTTGGTTAATGGAGAGTTCTCATCTGAGAGAAAAAATTTGGACCCGGAAAAAATAAGTGAAGCAATAAAATTTATAGCAAAATATTACGGAGCTGTTGATATTGGAATAACAGAGCTAAAAAAATATCACTATTATTCTTACCATGGGAGAAGGGCTGAAAATTGGGGAGAAAAAATAGAGCCAAGACATAAGTATGCAATAATCATAATAGTGGAAATGGATTATGATATGATCAAGAATGCTCCGACCCTTCCTGTTATACTTGAATCCTCAAAACAGTATGTGGAAGCAGCCAAAATAGCTCATATAATAGCTGAATACATAAGGGGTTTTGGTTATGAAGCAAGATCGCATGTAGATGGAAACTATGAAGTTATTGCAGTCCCTCTGGCTGTTGATGCCGGACTTGGAGAAATCGGAAGAATGGGACTTTTCATGCATCCTGATTATGGGCCGAGAGTAAGAATCTCCATTGTTACAACCAATCTAAATCTGATTACTACAAAAAAGAAAAAGAATCACCATATAGAAGAATTTTGCAAAATATGTAAAAAGTGCGCCTATAATTGTCCCACAAAATCAATACCATTAGAGAACAAACCATTAAAAAGAGGTTTCCATCACTGGAGCATAAACCAGGAAACCTGTTATGCTTTCTGGAAAAGAATAGGAACGGATTGTGCTTTTTGTATCAGATCATGCCCTTATACAAAAAAGAATACTCTGCTTCATAAATTGATTAGATTCTATATCTCCCTTAATCCTATTAACCAGAGAATAGCATTATTTTTTGATGATATATTTTATGGGAAAAATTATAAAATAAAAAAACAAAATCCTATAATTTCAAAGTTAAAAAAATTATAATTGTAAAAAGATTTTTATTATGCTACAATATTGTATGAAGAAAAGAAATTATAAAGAAATTGTTCGGGAGTTAAAAGAAAGAGGTTATACTCTATCAATGGCAAGAATTGCAATATTAAGATATGTGATGAAGGAGAATGCCCATTATACAGCTGAAGAAATTTACAAAGACTTAAAACATGAATATCCTACCCTGTCCATTGCAACTGTTTATAATACGCTTAAACTCCTTTCAAAAGAGGGATATATACAACAGATAATGATAGATCCAAACAAAGTAATCTATGATTCAACATTGGGAGTTCATCCTCACTTTTATTGTAAAATCTGCGGCAAGATAGAAGATATATCATCTGATTTAACAGTAAGTGTAAACAGAGAAATGGATGGTAACAGAGTTGATGAAGTTCACATCTATGTCTATGGTATTTGCAAGGACTGTCTTAGAAAAGAGAAAGAAGGGAATAAGGGATTAAGAATAAATTAATCTGTATTCTTTTAACTCTAAATTAATAATAAATTTTAGTAATAATTTTGTTTTTTAATATATCAAAGAATTACATCAAAATTATCTTATAGCTATTACTTTTGTTATATATAATTCATACCAAACATCAATTGATACCTTTCCAAGAGCTTACACAAAAAGCTCTTTCAAATCTCCGAAATCCTTTTTGCCATATCCGGATTTATTCAAAACATCTATATAGTGTGTTATCTTTTCAAGAACATCTTCTGATGCACCATATTTAAAGTGGACCCTTGAAAGGAATAATTTTACTGCTTCAGGAACCACTCCCATAATATCATAACTTATATTAGCAGATTCCTGAGGATTCTTATTAATCCACTCTATTGCTTTCTCTGTTTCTTCGAGAAATATTTGAGAAATCTCCGGATACTCCCTTAAAATATCTCCTTTAAAAAGCACTCCAGCATTGGGTAAGTTACCTTTCTCAGGAAAAAGCTTCTCCCAGATATCCCTGTAAGCTATGGACTGCCGAATTTCTCCATTTCCTTCAAAAATGGCAAAACTTGCCTCAGGTTCTCTTAAAAGAGCTGTGTCAATTTCTCCACTAACCAACATATTCTTAATCTCCCCGGGCCTTCCGAAAGGTTCTCCGAAAACAAACTCAAATTCTTCAGGCTCATACCCTAATTTTTTCATTAAAAACGATGTAACCGCATAGGGAGGAGCGGCTTTTACCAAAGGCAAATAGATTCTATGTCCTTTTAAATCACCAAAATCCTCAGCTTTATATCCTCTCGTTAATATGAAAAAGTTATCCCAAACAGTAACAGCTTTCATCTTTATATCAAGTCCCTTTTGATATATCTTTGCCACTGCTGCAACAGCTGAAAAGCTAATATCAGCCTTACCGCTCAAAATCCATCCCAAATGTTTTTCTGTTTTATCCCATATTTTAAGTTCTTCAAGTTTAATTTTATCCATCAATCTCTTTGATTGAAGAAGCCTCATAATAATCGGATAAACAACAGGAGTCGCTGACTGTATAGTTAATGGGATTCTTCCGCTATACCTTTTCTTTTTACTCTTTTCAGCTCTCTTTTTATAAAAATACACATGATGTTCAATCGGGCTTACCTTATCAACATAGGTTTCAAATCCCAAAGGTTCTATCATATTTATCAAAGGTGTTGGTTTAAAATATTGAATTATTTTAAAACCGTCTCCTGCCGGTGTTTCATTTGCCTTCTTTAAAATAGCGGAAAATGGATCCTCATCCCATCCTCTGACATCTATTTCATCAAACTTATCTTTTCTGTCAAGCCAATTATCATCTGATTTTTTAGGAGCTTTTTTCACATAAAGCTTAAATTCATCATCTTTAACTTTTTCAAGATAAAAGGAATCATCTGATTCTCTAAGCATATTCACAAGAGGAGTAGGATTAAAGGAATTAATTATTAACAAAACCTGATTCTCTTCCAATCTTTTGATTGAAGATAATACTTCAGGAAGAAAGAAATCATCTCTTTCTCTTACATCAAGAAGAACAATTTGTTTTGCGTTATCTATCCAATCTGGTTTTTCAC
>JALXDT010000334.1 GCA_027070475.1 Candidatus Aminicenantota bacterium
ATATAATAGATAGCGGCAAAACTATACAAAAACTTTTAAACACAATAAAACAAAATTACTATATGGGTTTTTAATTATATTTACAATTTTTCTTTTTTCTTGTAAAAAAGAGAGCACAAATGACTCTGATAATAAACCCAAGCTTTTGTTCAAATCAGGTTTTGAAAAAGGTGTTTATCTTGAACCCCCGAATGAGGATTCCCCGATAGGCAATTATCAATTTATTAAAGGAACTGACTTAGAGACAGGTTTTAGCTGGCCTATAAAAATCTTAGGTGCAACAACAGGAGGCTTGCACTTTATTGATGATGATAATTACAATGCTCTAAGAAATGAAATTCAGACAGTTGTAGGGCATGATGGTAAAATGACAAGAGCTTTATTCAATATTGAATACTATGATATAGGCGTGACTCAATGTCCTTATGAAATCCTTGATATAAAAGATGGGAGGAAAGATCTTTATATAAAATACTGGATGAAAATAGACAGCGAAAGCCTGAGAAAACCTGATCTCTGGAGAGCTATTTTTGAGTACAAGACAAAGGATTATGCCAGAGGAGAAGGCTTCAGGCTCATTGCCTTTATATATACGGATGAAAAGGGTAATCCATACTGGCATTGGCAGGGAGACAGAGATCCGGAGCATCCTATCTGGGAGATTGACAATAAAGAGATTCCTGTTCCTGCGGAAAAATGGTTTTTAACAGAATTTTACTGGCACTGGAGCGAGGGTGATGATGGAAGGGCTCTCTGGAAAATTAATGGTCAGGTTGTTGGAGACCATTATGGACCGACTACAAGAAATTCAAAACCCATAGATTTTATAATGTTAACTCAGATTTACGGAGACTCAAACCCTAAATATCAATGGATTGATGATATAGAAATCTGGGATAGTATTCCGGAGTGAAAATAATTATAGCTTTTTTGAATTGACATCTAATAACATTGGCAATATCATTGAATTATGGATTTTTATTATGAAAAAGCATATATAAGTCATTTGTTTACTCTCTATAAAAATATATTTTAATTTTGAAGGAGGAAAGAGAATGGAAAAAATTATTTGTAAAAAGAATTTAAGAAAAAAAATTAAGAATGATGATTATTTCATAAGTGCTCACCTTTTAAGAGAACCTATATTTAATTTGATAAAAAAGGATTATCCTGATTTTAAAAGAGATTGTTATATTAATAAAGAAGAAGTAAAAAAGTATAGGAATATTCATCTTGAGAGCCTTATTGAGAAAGATTCTTCAGATTTTAATACACTGGATAAAAATGTTATTGATTCAATTTTAAACAAAAAAGTTGTTTCAGATAATATTGAGGACAAATGGGATGAAAAATTAACTGCAGGGCAAAAAATAGCAGATAAAGTTGCAAAATTCGGAGGAAGCTGGGCTTTTATAATCTCTTTTACATTCTTTTTACTTTTATGGATGGCAACAAATGTCTGGTTCCTTGCTTCTAACCCCTTTGATCCCTATCCTTTCATACTTTTGAATCTTTTTCTTTCAACCCTTGCAGCTATCCAAGCTCCGATTATTATGATGAGTCAAAACAGACAGGAAGAAAAAGATAGAAAGAGAGGGGAAAATGATTATAAGGTAAATCTAAAAGCTGAGCTTGAAATAAAGCTACTTCATGATAAAATAGATCATCTGATAAACTATCAAAACAAAAGAATAATAGATACACTGGAATTAATTACAGATTATCTGGAAGATTTAAGAGACAGTGTAAAAAATAAAAAATTAAATTAGAAGGAGGTTCGATTGAAAAAGAAAAACATGGGACTTTGGAGTGCAATCTCAATCGGTGTAGGAGGAATGGTCGGTGCAGGAATTTTTTCAATACTTGGAACAGCTTGCTCAATAGGAGGAAATGCAGTATATATATCCTTTATAATAGCTGGACTTGTTGCTCTTTTTAGCACCTACTCTTATGCTAAATTAGGAGTCAAATATCCCTCGGCAGGAGGTCCCGTTGAGTTTCTTGTTCAGAGTTTTGGCAGTGGAGTAATAAGCGGAGGGCTAAATATAATGTTATGGCTCGGCTATATACTTGCTCTTTCCCTCTATGCAAGAGCTTTCGGTGCATACACTATGACTTTTTTCCCTTCTTCTCCACCAATACTTTTAAATCTATTCGCAACATTCATAATAATATTTTTTGCAGGTGTTAATTTCATAGGTGCAAAAGCAGTGGGTGATTCTGAGTTATTTATTGTTTCAATCAAAGTTGGAATTCTTATCCTTTTTGCAATAATAGGAATATTTTTCATAAAACCGGCACTATTAAGCTTTTCCAGGTTTCCACCAGTCAACAACATATTTTTTGCGTCTGCCATAGTGTTTTTAGCTTATGAAGGTTTCGGGTTAATTACGAATGCTGCGGAGGAGATGACCAATCCTCAAAAAACTCTTCCCCGAGCACTTTATTTAAGTGTGTTTTTAGTTATTTTAATTTATGTAAGTGTTTCTCTGGCAGTTGTTGGAAATTTATCATTAGCAAAAATAATCAAATCAAAAGATTATGCACTGGCAGAAGCAGCCAAGCCATTTTTAGGTTTAATCGGTTTTAAAATAATTGCAATAGCAGCTCTATTTTCAACCGCATCGGCAATAAATGCAACTCTTTTTGGTGGAGCAAATGTATCCTATATGATTGCAAAAGACGGAGAGCTACCTGAAGCTTTTGACAGGAAGGTCTGGCGTAATGGAACAGAGGGTTTAATTATAACATCAGCTCTTGTAATTATACTCACAAATCTTCTTGACCTGGGAAAAATTGCTATGCTGGGCAGTGCAGCTTTTCTAATCATCTATGCAGGAGTTAATATAGGACATATAAAATTACGCAAAGAAACAAATGGAAACCTCCTACTAATATTGATTGCCATTCTGGGAAATCTTATCTCATTAGGAATATTGATTTATTATCTCATACAACATTCTGTATTGACTTTGGTAATTCTGATATTACTATTGGTCTTCAGTTTTCTTTTCGAATGGCTTTATGAAATGTTTACCAAAAGAACTATAAAAGTGAGGGTGACTAAATAAAGATTAATTACGACTAATAATGAATTGATAAAAAACAAGCATGAGAATTGTAAAAAAGTTCAAAGAAGATATTTATAATGTCTATCCTAATT
>JALXDT010000335.1 GCA_027070475.1 Candidatus Aminicenantota bacterium
TATCAGAGGTGTATGATGGAAGGTAAAAGGTACGGCAACATTTATTTTGCTAAAAAGTTGAGGGAAATTTATCTGGGAGAAGAATTTAGGGCTTACAAAGTTGATGAAAAAGGGGAAAGACATCTTAAATTAGCTACTGTTATTTCAAGAGATTTTAAATTTAAGATGGATGATTTGGCACCATATTTTAAACTTTTTGAGAACTCCAGAATGAAGAATCTTATTCCAGGAGAAGAAGCTAATATTGTTAACGGACGTCTCGTGGTTTTAACTCCCTATAAGAAAGAGTTTAGAACTTTATCTGAAATATTAGAGTATTCATTAAAAAAGAATAATGGAATTTCCTTAGATAATGCAGTTCATATTTTAATGTCAATCCTTGATATCGCCTTGGCTTTTAAACAGTATTATCAGGAAAATGGTAAAGAACCATATTTTTTACCTATACCCGATGATATAGGTTTTAATAGTGAAGGAGCGGTTTTCTATAGATACCCTATCTGTAACTTTTTATTTGGGAAAGGGAAGGGGATAGAGGAGGTCATAAGTAAAAACTTCCCGTTCTTGTTTACCCTGCGTAAAGAGATATCAACAAAGGAAGAGGTTTATGCTTTTACCTCACTATTTTATTTAATGTTGACAGGTAAAAGGGTAAATGAGATTTCAGAAGATATTAATACTGCCTATATAGCTTCCTCAAAGCTTTCTGTTCCCTATGATTTATATAAAACAATTCCTGAGTTTATAGTTCCAAAAATAGAAAAGGGCTTTAGTGGAGATTATATTAACTTACATGAGATGCAAAAAGATTTTGAAGAGATAATAATGGATGGTGAAATAACACCTTCAACTTTTAATCTTGCTTTTTATATTAATTCTTTGTTCAAAGAGGAAAATAAGAAAGAGTTAGAAGAGATAAAAGAAGAGGAAAGCGCTGAACTTCCTCCTGATGAAATAGCTTTAGCTAAGGAAAAGGAAAAAGAGATAGAAAAGGATATATTTAGCACAATGGAAGAGATAGAAAGCAAAAGTGGCACCAAAGGTATATATATATTTATCGCCATAGCAGTTTTGATAATAGCCAATCTTCTATTTGTTTTTCTCGAAAGAAAAAAGAAAACTATAATAGTTCAAAAGCCTACACAACAGGTGAATGTTGAAGAATTGGCTAAAAAAATTGAAGAAAAGCTTTCAGTAAAGTATGAAGAAAAAATAAAGTCAATTGAAGAACAATATAAGCAGGAGATTGCTAAAATAAAAGATGAACAAAAGAAAAAAGCTCTTCTTGAAGAGAGAAGAAGAAGGATAGAGGCATTGAAGAAACAGCAGCAGGAGGAAAAACAGAAGGCTGTAAAGCAGGCCATACAGCTGGCAAAGAAAAATGAGACAAAAACACCCGAAAATAATGCTGGGACGGTGAAGGATAATAAAACTAATGGTACTCAAAAAACAACTACTCCGGAGAATAAAACGGGAACAACAACTGAAAATAATCTCTCACCGCAAACCACAAATAATCAAGAGGCAACTACTGTAAAAAAAGTTGAAGAAAAAAAACAAGCTCCGGTTCAGCAGAAACCTGTACAAACTTTTAAAGAGGGAGACATAGTTCCTATCTCTACTCTGGATAAAAGTATAAAAGTAATTAAACAAGTAAATCCTTTATTGTCTTCTGATGAATGGATTACAACTAGAAAAACAGTAGAAGTTATAATGCAAGTCTTGATAAATGAAAATGGGAGTGTTGAGAAATTTAGAATTATCAGAGTTTTCCCCAATGTCCCTAATATGAAAAGTAGAATAAAAAATGTAATTTATAAATGGAAATTTACAAAACCTACGAGAGAGGGTAAAAAAGTAAAGGTCTGGAAGACACTTTATCTTGCCATCAAAAAATAATTCAAAAGGAGAGTTAATTTATGAAAAGAGTTAAAATCGTATCAACAGGTTCATATTTGCCTGAAAAAGTTTTAACAAATCATGATCTTGAAAAAATGGTAGATACTTCTGATGAATGGATTACAACCAGAACTGGAATTAAAGAAAGACATATTGCTGCCGAGAATGAAGCTACATCTGATTTAATTTTAAAAGCTGCGAAAAAAGCTCTGGAAAAAGCAAATTTAAAGCCAGAAGATCTTGATGGAATTATAGTGGCGACAATTACACCTGATAACACCTATCCGTCAACAGCCTGTTGGGTTCAAAAGGGACTTGGACTAGATAATATTCCTGTTTTTGATATTGCAGCTGCCTGTACAGGTTTTATTTATGGCTTAATTATGGCTGAGTCTCTCATAAAGTCTGGCTTAATGAAAAGAGTTTTGGTTGCAGGTGCGGATACTTTAAGTAAATTTACAAACTGGGAGGATAGAAGCACATGTGTTTTATTCGGAGATGGAGCAGGTGTTGCAATAGTGGAAGAGAGTGATGATGAGTCAGGAATAATTAGTAGATGCTGGGGAGCCAATGGAAATCTTGGAGATTTATTAATCCAACCTGCAGGTGGATCAAAAATGCCTCCCACAAAGGAAACTGTGGAGAAAAAACTGCACACAGTGCACATGGAAGGAAATAAGGTTTTTAGATGGGCTGTTAGATATATGAGTGAAGCTGCCCTAAAAGTTATTAAGCTTGCAGGGATGAAGGGAGAGGATGTGGATCTTTTTATTCCTCATCAGGCAAATATAAGAATTATAGAGCAGGCAAGAAAATATGCAAATATACCACCTGAAAAAACATATATAGTTATTGATAAAATAGCTAATATCTCCGCTGCGACTATACCAATAGCATTGGATATGGCTATTGATGAGGGTAGAGTAAAAAAAGGAGATATTCTTGTTTTTGATGCTTTTGGAGGAGGTTTTACCTGGGGAGCAATACTTTTAAAGTGGTAAATTGAAAATTCTTCTCCATAATAATAAAAATATCTTTGATAAGAAAGAACATCTTATAATGGGTATACTTAATGTAACCCCTGACTCTTTTTCGGATGGAGGAAAATACATAAACCGTAATTTTGCTGTAAAAAGAGCTCTTGAGATGGAAGAAGAGGGGGCTGATATAATTGATATTGGTGGGGAAAGCACAAGACCCGGAGCGGAGCCTGTGCCTCTTAGAGAAGAGTTAAATAGGGTCATTCCTGTAATAGAAGAAATC
>JALXDT010000336.1 GCA_027070475.1 Candidatus Aminicenantota bacterium
GCCTTATTCCCTGGGAATGATTTCCTCCAGCTGTTAAGAGCAGCCTCACTCTCTTTTAAAATACTATCTTCCAGATTAAAAATTTTACCTATCAAATTGGGAGTACTTTCTCCTGCTAAATAGGAAACATCCAGCGTATACTGTTTGCTGTGGGGATAAAGGTAACTGTAAATTTTCATTTGCTCAAAATTAAGAGGAGAATATTTATAATTGTCTATAAGATTGGGAAGATCACCAGCCGCCACCCATAAGGGAATTACACTACCTGTTAAAGGATTTCCTAAAATTATGTAAAAAGTGGAAAGATATTCAGGCTCTGTGGGTTTAACACCTCTGAAAACCATACTTGATACAGAGTATGGTCTGCATATGGAATCTTTTGTATAATAAAACCTTCTATCTCCTTCTTTATACCCTTTTTTATAATCAAAAACAGTTCCATCCTTATCAGTGATATCTCTGAAAATTTTTTTCAAAAGAAAGTCAACACTAAGCTTTTTTCCTTTTAACTCTTTTTCAAAAATCTCCTTTTCCCTTTTAAATCTTTTTATTCCAACTTTACCTCCGCCGGAGAAAGAGAAATTTGTTCTCAAAATATAGCCTTTTTCAGATTTATTGGCATCATAAATTTTATATGAATTAGAGGAGGTCTCAAAAATAGCTGCTCCCCCTTCAGAATCAATTACTCCGAAATTAGCTGCAAGATCATATTTACCCATTACTTTTTTAAGAAGAGCCTCAAACTCTTTGATATTGCTGCACTCTTCAAGAGCTCTTTTCATTAGTCTTCCATTGTCAAAACCACCTGTTTTCCCCAAATCATAAGCAACAGAGTTCATTATGGCAAAACCTCTTTCATTCATACCTCCATACATTGAAGAAGGCACTCCACGGCTGAACAGCCCAAGATAGTTGTATCCATTGCTTATAAAATATCTCACATAATTTTCAAAACCTGAAGAATCTCTGTTTTTCCATAAGAGTGCTCTTCCATCGGATGTTATCCTTCCTGAAGCAACTCCTACTGTACAATTGTATAGTAAGCTCTGAAAAGAAAAAAATAAAAAAAACATAGAAACAATTATTGTCGTATGTTTTTTCATACTCTTCCTCCTGAATTGAAGATAATTTTAATAAATAATCTTATTACAAAAGATAACTTTAAGCAATATAATTTTATCAGAGCTAAAACCTTTTTTGATAAAGTTTTTATCAAATTGTTTCAAATTATCTTTTATACAGGGTGAGAGTTGACAGATGGATTTCAATTAATTATCATACAGAGATAATGTATAGATTTAATTTTATTTATACTTATTATTATGTCTGGTGGTGGGCGGGTTCCTCCGCCCGATCAGGAAACTAATACCATAGGTCTATTCTATCCAAAAATCAAAAAAAATCATAGGAGGAAAAAATGGAAAGATTTTCATTAAGAAGTAAAAAATATATTCCCGATAAATTTTATAATATAAAGGCTGATCTGGATGAAATGCCAAAGCCACCTTTACATCCAGTAACAAAGGAACCATTAAAACCTGAAGATTTATCACCTCTTTTCCCCGAAGGTTTTATTGAAGAGGAAGCATCAATCGAAAGATTTATTGAGATTCCAGAAGAGGTAAAAAACATTTATTCAGTCTACCGACCAACACCATTAATTTATGCAAGATATTTGAAAGAGTATCTTGACACCCCGGCTCATATTTTCTTTAAATATGAAGGAGTAAGCCCAACTGGAAGTCACAAGACAAACACAGCTGTTATGCAGGCTTTTTTAGCTAAAAAGGAGGGGATTAAAACATTTACAACAGAAACAGGAGCAGGTCAATGGGGTTCTGCCCTTTCTTACGCAGGTCAGGTTTTTGGGCTGAATATTAAAGTTTTTATGGTAAGAATCAGTTACAGGCAAAAACCGGGAAGAAGAATTCTAATAAAAAATTTTGGTGGAGATGTTGTGGAAAGTCCCAGTAATCTTACTGAATCCGGTAAAAATTTTCTTAGAGAGGATCCTGAACATCCGGGAAGTTTAGGAATAGCAATTTCAGAGGCTGTTGAGATGGCCCTTTCCGATGAAAAGTATAAGTATTCTTTAGGTTCTGTGCTCGATGCTGTTTTATTACATCAGACAGTAATAGGACTTGAAGCTCAAAAACAGTTTGAAGATTTGAATTTAGACCCAGATATTATAATAGGCTGTGTTGGAGGAGGCTCCAATTTTGGAGGTCTCTCCTTTCCTTTTGTCGGAAAAATGTTAAGAGAAAATAAGAAAAAGATAAAATTCATAGCTGTTGAACCAAAAGTCTGTCCCACAATTACAAAAGGAGAATTAAAATATGATAATGGAGATTCTGCGGGTTTGACTCCATTATTATACATGCACACACTTGGAAAGGATTTTGTTCCACCTCCTATTCATGCAGGTGGTCTCAGATATCACGGAATGGCTCCTCTTGTAAGCCATCTTGTAAAAAAAGGAATTGTTGAACCAAGAGCATATGAACAGGATGAAGTGTTTGAAGCAGCAAGAATATTTTTAAAAACAGAGGGAATACTTCCCGCCCCTGAATCAGCCCATGCAATCAAAGCTGCAATAGATGAAGCTTTAAGATTAAAAAAAGAAAAAGAGGAAAAAGTAATACTTTTTAACCTTTCAGGACACGGATTTTTTGATATTACAGCCTATGATAGATAATTTTGCATTAGGGTGGATTGTAATCCACCCTAATGCAATACTCTAACTTATGGCTGACCTATTTCAGGAAATTTTAAAATTATTTGCTGAGATTTATTAATATGAGCAAAACACAGTTGATTTTATCCTCTTTCTTAATTATAATCATATATGAAAGATTTAAATAAAATATTTGAACTTGCAAACCTTGAGGCTTCTTCTGACTCTGAAATAAAAAAAGATTTTGAAAAAATCGTAAAGTGGATAGACAAACTAAAAGAAGTTAAAACAGAGGACATTGAAACTCCTGAAGTATTTTCAAGAATAATGCTTTTAAGGGAAGATAATGTCCTCAAGTTTGAAAACATTAAAGGAATTTATTCCAACATTCCCGAAAGAGACAATAATTTTTTTGTAGTCCCACAGGTTGTGAAAAATGAGTGAGTTGATAAGTAAAAATTTAAAAG
>JALXDT010000337.1 GCA_027070475.1 Candidatus Aminicenantota bacterium
GAATCTGACATAAAAAAAAATGATACAACAGAATCAATAAAAAAAGAGAGAAATGAAAAAAAAGATAACATTAATACAGACAAAAAAGAAATCATTGATAAAACTTTAAAATCGGATAAACCCTCCAAGCTTTTAAAACTATTAATAGAAGAGGCACAGGAATCAGAGAGTTTTTTATACAATTCTTTAAAGGATGTAGTAAGCGTATCAATTGATAAAAACAATATTATCTTTGTTATCCCCGGCAACAGAAAAGCCACTCAGGATATATTAATGGATAAAAAGGATGATTTGTTAGAAATCATAAAAAAGGTTACAGGCAAAACTTATATTGTAAAAACAGTATTAGAAAAAAGTATTTCAAAGAAAAACTCCATTGAAGAAATCACAGAGGATCCAAAAATAAAAGATTTTCTGGAACTTTTTAAAGGAGAAATAATAGAAATAAAAAAAGGAGGATAAATTGAAAGGTGTTGATATTAATCAAATTTTTAAAATGGTGAAGGATGCTCAGGAAAAACTCCAGCATGAGATGGAGACACTTGAGGTTGAGGGAAGTGCTGGAGGAGATATGGTTAAAGTTAAAATGAATGGTAAAAAGGAGGTATTGTCTGTAAAAATTGACCCGGAAATAGTTGATTCTGAGGATATTGAAACTCTTGAAGATTTAATAGTATCAGCCGTAAATAGTGCTTCAGAAAAAGTTGACCAAGAGCTACAATCTAAATTGCCAAATATCCCCGGAATGAATATACCGGGTCTGTTTTAGTAGATTGTTTAATGAACTCATATCAGTATCCAGAGGTTTTAAATAAGGTTATAGAACTTCTAAAAAAAATTCCAGGTTTAGGGAGAAAATCATCTCAGAGAATAGTTTTTCACCTTTTAAAAATGGACAAATCAGAGCTTCGAGAATTGGGAGAAAGTATTTCAAAGTTAAAGGACAAACTTTTTTACTGTAGTGTATGCAATAATATTACAGATACAGACCCCTGCCCTATCTGTGCTTCGGATGAAAGAGATTCCAAAAAGCTCTGTATTGTTGAACAACCTTACAATCTCTATTCAATAGAAAGAACAGGTGTTTACAAAGGAAAATATTTTGTTCTTTTGGGGGCTTTATCCCCTTTGAAAGGAATTGGGCCGGAGGATTTACATCTAAAAAAACTTGAAAAGATTGTTTCAAAGGGAGAAGTTGAAGAAATTATAATAGCTACAAATCCAACGGTAGAGGGTGAAGCAACTTCTCTTTACCTTAAAAAATTTCTCTCCAAATATCCCTCCATTAAGATAACAAAATTATCCATAGGATTACCGGTGGGATCGGATATAGATTATACGGACGAAATTACTCTTTTAAAAGCTTTTGAAAAAAGACATGAAATATGAGATAATTTTAAAAAAATAGAGAGATTTTTAAAATGGAAGAGATTTTATTATTGTATGAAGAAGATTATAAGAAAATAAAGGATGTAATTTCAAAGTTAAAGGATGAATGCAAATCAGATCTTGTGTTTTTGGCTGATCAATCGGGGCAGATTATTTCTTACATAGGTGAGATCCCGAATGTGGATTTGCCTACATTATCTTCATTGACAGCAGGTATAATAGCGGCAAGTGTAAGAGTGGGAGAATTAATCGGCGGGGAAAAGTTTTTTTCAATATCCAGTGAGGGGAAACAGATAAGCTTTCAAATAAATCTTATAAGAGAAAGATTTATTTTAGGAGTCATATTTGACAAGAGTACAACAATCGGTTTAATAAGATTAAAGATGACAAAAGCAGGTAGAGCTCTTGAAACTATCTTTGAATCAATCTTGAATAAAATTGATAAGGATAAAGCTAATTTTGGGGAGCTTGAATCTCCTTTTCCTGAAATAACTGAAGATGATATAGACAAATTGTTCGGAGATGAGGATTAATGGTTTTTGTAAATTATTTGGAAAAGAGACTTGAATTTAAAATAGTTTATTATGGGCCGGGGCTTTCTGGGAAAACGACAAACTTGAAATACATATATGATAAATTAGATGAGAAAAACAGAGGGCCTTTTACTTCCATTCCCACACAAACAGAGAGAACCCTTTTTTTTGATTTTTTACCAATGGGGTTAGGGAAAATCGGGAATTTTGATGTAAAATTTTCTCTTTATACTGTTCCCGGGCAGGTGTTTTATTCCGCAAGCAGAAAACTTATTTTAAAGGGAGTCGATGGTATTATTTTTGTGGCAGATTCTCAAGAGGATAGATTGGAAGCAAATATAGAAAGCATCAATGATTTAATTGAAAATCTTTCTGATTATGGGATTGACTTTTATACTCTCCCCTATATATTACAACTAAACAAAAGAGATTTAAAAACTGCATTACCTGTGGAGACTTTAATTAAAGAATTGAGGAGAAAGGGGGAGCCTGTTATTGAAGCAATTGCCGTGAAGGGTGTGGGTGTGTTCAAATCTTTAAAGTTAATCGCAAAACTTGTTTTAAAAAGAGTTAAAAATATTCATAGTTCCTGATGAACAATATACTTTGGTTCGGGAAATCGGAAAAGGGTAATTATAGAGATAGAAATGAAGATTATTTCAGGTTTTATGAGATAGGAGAAAACCACTACTTTATTGCTATTGCTGATGGAATGGGAGGACATTCCCATGGAGACCTCGCTTCAAAATTGGCTGTTGATTTTTGTCTTGAATTTTATAAAAAAAACTATTTTAAAGATGAGTTTGATACGGATGTTTTATTAGAGAAATCTCTTTTTTATGCTCATAATCAGATTAGAAATATGACAAACAATTATGAAAAGGACATTATTGTAGGAACTACTCTTTCTGTAATGGTATTTATAGATAAGGTGGGTTCTCTGGTGCATGTGGGAGATTCACGTATATATCTTGTAAGAGGAGATAAAATTCTACAGTTAACTACAGACCATAGTCTTGTTAATACATTAAGACGTCTTAAATTGATAAAAAAGGAGGAGCTTGAATCATATCCCAACAAAAATGTATTAACTCAATCAGTAGGTGTTAAGTTAAGTATTTCTCCCCAGAAAATAAAGAGAATAGAAGCAAAAAAAGGAGATATCTTCTTTTTAACAACAGATGGTCTCCATGAAATGTTCACTAACAATGAGATTGT
>JALXDT010000338.1 GCA_027070475.1 Candidatus Aminicenantota bacterium
TATATACTCTTCTTCCAACTTATCTGGTTTTCCCTAGTAAAACTTTCCCTTTTCAAATATATATCTTATAGATGTCTTTAAGGAATTGGAGATTAAGGTTCCTGAAGTTTTGTTGGTTTCTGTTCCTGTGGATTTAAAGCAAACCAGTTTTTCCCCTCTTTTCACAAAAAAATAAGACCTCTTTGTAAGCCATTCAAGTCCTTCCATCATACTATCAAGAATTTTTGCCTGGGTATCTGATAAGGCTATTTTTTCTATTAACATTCTAAAATGAGACATATCAAAGTGAGAGATAATTTCTTCTACCTGTGTATCTTCTACTTCCTCCGGGGATTCTAAATTAATTTCTAACTCTTCTTTCTCACTTTCGGAAAGCTCGAAATTGATAGTTTTTTCTAACTCCTTGATTTCATTGATTTTTGCTTCCAATTCCTTAACTTTTTCTGAAAGAACTGAATTTAAATCTGATGATTTTTTCTTCAACAAATTATTAAAAAGTTTTAAAATCTTTTCTTTGTCCATCAATTTATCTCTCCTTTATTCCCATTCAATTGTGCTGGGAGGTTTTGATGTTATATCATAAACCACTCTATTTATTCCTTTAACTTCATTTACTATTCTTGTTGCAATTTTATTTAGTAGTTCAGGAGAAGCGTGATACCAGCTTGCTGTCATTCCGTCTGATGAAATAACCATTCTAACTCCACATACATTTTCATATGTTCTTTTATCCCCCATAACTCCCACACTCTTTATTGGCAATAAAACAGCAAAACTTTGCCAGAGATTATCATAAACCCCTGCTTTTTTTACCTCTTCATTGACAATATAATCTGCATCCTGCAGAATCTTGACTCTTCTTTTATTTACTTCACCAATAATTCTAACTGCAAGCCCCGGACCTGGAAATGGATGTCTTTTTATAAACCACTCATCAAGTCCCAAAAGTTTTCCAACCTCTCTCACCTCATCTTTAAATAGTTCCCTCAAAGGTTCTATTAAGTCCATTTTTAATTTTGCCGGCAGTCCTCCTACATTGTGATGGCTTTTGATTACTGCGGAAGGGCCTTTTACCGATGTGCTCTCTATTACATCAGGATAGGTTGTCCCCTGAGCTAAAAATCTAATCTTTCCCAATTTTTTTGATTCTCTGTAAAAGATATCTATAAAGGTTTTTCCGATTATTTTTCTTTTCTTTTCAGGGGAAGTAATGCCTTTTAATCTTTTAAAAAAAATCTCAGAAGCTTTCACTGTGTGTATCTTTATTTTTAATTTTTTAAATTCTTTTATTAATTCTCTTCCTTCAAACTTTCTTAAAAGCCCGGTGTCAACAAAAACAGGAATCAGCTTTTTTCCTATTGCTTTGTATAGCAAAACAGCTGCAACAGATGAATCCACTCCTCCACTTAAACCCAACAAAACTTTTTCATCTTTAACTTTTTCTTTTATAGTATTAACACTTTTTTCGATAAAAGATTCCATCGTCCAGGTGGGTTTTATTCCCGCTATTTTTATGAGAAAGTTTTTTAAAAACTGTTTTCCATTTTTTGTGTGCACTACTTCAGGATGAAATTGAACTCCGTATATCCTTCTCTTCTTGTTTTCTATCACAGTGTTTGGTGTGTTATCTGTTGAGCCGATTCTATCAAACCCTTTGGGTAGCTCAATAACCTCATCCCCATGACTCATCCATACCTGCTCTCCATCTTTTAATCCATTAAAAATAGGGGATTTTTTAAGGATTTTCAATTTTGCAAATCCAAATTCTCTTTTTTTTGTGCTTGCAATCTTTCCACCTAAAAGGTGTGCAATTAATTGTAGGCCATAGCATATACCCAGAATAGGAATTCCTGAGTTTAGAATCTTTTTGGAAATAATGGGAGCATTCTTTTCATAAACACTTGAAGGTCCTCCTGATAGAATAATGGCAGAAGGTTTGAGTTCCAGTATCTTTTCCTCGGGTGTATTATACGGATGGATCTCGCTATAGATATTTAATTCTCTTACTCTTCTTGCAATCAATTTGGTGTACTGGGAGCCAAAATCAAGAATTAGAACAAAATTTTTCATACAAAAATATAACAAATGGTAAGCTTTTTGTAAAGAAAGCAGTTATGATAATTGACTTCTTTCATTTTATAGACTAAAAGTGTGTTGATCGTTGATTTTTTTATCTGACTTTGAAATAAATATGACCCCAATAATAAAAATCGATTCTAGACCCTCTTGCTGTGGCCTCTGTTAATTTATATTGGCCCATAGGACCAATGACTTCAAGATCAAATCTATATGTATGTCCACTTATTAGAAGATTTTTCGGTATTGCTACCTTTTCATCGGTAACAACAGTTGAGAAAACATCTACTTTTTTTGTAAAATCTTGTAGTGATACTTTTGTCTTCAAAATTCTGCCTACATAATTCCATCTGAAGATCACATAGGAGGAAGCAGAACTTCCCAATGATATAGTTGAATTATGAAGAGGATAAACCCATTCTATATAATTGTTAATTTTGTATGTTCCTAATATTATGGGTCTGGGTCTCTCGTGTATTCTTCTCAAAGGTTCTTTGGGTAAATAGCTTATCACGATGGTTTTGCCAAGTGCCATTTTATAGGGATAAGGAGTGCCTATTGAGTAGAAACCACCTCCTCTATCACTTAATTGTACTTCATTTAAGTATACTTTTAATCCTTCCACTGGCCTTCCTCCTTCCGAGATATCAAGGGCTGCATTCAAATATCCTAAATATTGTGAAGTGCCGACAACTTTTAATCTTTTTTTTGGGGGATTGAAGGGTCTCTGTCCAAATGACAAGGAAAGAGAGAGAATAAATATCATTATACTAAAAAAGACAACTAAATTTTTCACCTTAAAACTTTTTTTCATTTAAACCTCCTTTATATAAAAATCATGATCAAAATTCATACCATGAAAGGAGGCTATATAGAATATTGTTTTGTTTATATCTTCTAAGAAGTTAAGATTAAAAAATACGACATTTATGTTCAGGATATTACAAATTTTGTCGAATTTGATGTCTATAAAAAGCATGTTTTTTATTAATATGAGTTGATTTTTTCTTCTTTTAGATATAATATTTTTAATATTTTAAAAGATTTAGGAGGTAAAAATGAA
>JALXDT010000339.1 GCA_027070475.1 Candidatus Aminicenantota bacterium
CTTTTAATACTTTTTATTGTTATTTCCGCTCTTTTCCCTGATATTTTCCCTATTCCTAAGTAAAAGATTGAAAAGGAAATGATTATTAAAATTATTAGCTTTAATCTTGTTTTAAGAGTACCGGATAAAAATGGTATGATTATGCCAAAAATTAAAAAAATAAAAAATATTTTTGCCCCCGATAAAATACCTCCTAAAATAAAAAAAGGAATAAAAGTAGCTAATTTTCTTTCGCCTTTTAAAAATGCATAAAGAGAGATTAACAAAAGGATCCCTGAAAAGAAAGCAAATGAATTTTGGTCGCAAAAACTTCCGTTTTTTTGATACTTAAACCAGTCGCTGTTTCCAAATCTTGCAACATAAAAGAAAGGATTAACGAATTTTTGAATTAAAGCAATTAAAACAGAAATTATATATCCTGATGAAAGATAGTAAAGATATCTGGTTTTCCTGTCTTCTTTTAGAATCTTGTAAAAAACGGGAATAGCTGAAAACAGGAGTATGGTTAAAAGGGGAAATATTGCTGCAAATGAAAGTCTGAGATTATTCACAGATACAGGAGTGTCTCTGAAAAATGCTTTTAATGAAAGAAAAAGATTTGACCACCTAAGGAAAACAAAGATCACAGATATAGTGATAATCCATAAAAAATATTTGTAAAAAGCTTCCCAATTCTCTTCCCCCTTTAAAAGTCTTTCCCTGTTTTTCAGTAAATTGGCTATCAATATTCCAGAAAATAAGAATATTGGAGCTGAAAGATAGTTGTGAGGATAGCCAATATTAAAAAAGGACGGAAGTGCTCCCGTTAATGGTAGAAGAAAAAGGAAAATTTCAATTTTTTTCTCTTTGAATAATATGGCAATTATAAAACCTGATGTTAAGAGAATAACAGGAAGAAAAATAAATTTAACTATGACATACAGGTAAGCAGAGTAGATAGTAAAAGTGATCAAAAATAGCAAAATAAAATTGCTCAGGCTTTTATTCCTCATTTAGAATATATATTATAAGCCTCTCTTTTTGTCAATTAATTTAGACAAAGAGGAGATTAATTCTTTCTGTAAATAAGATAAATCATAAATGGAACTCCGAATAGTGTTGTGATAATTCCTATCGGAATTTCAGCTGGAGCCACAGTGACTCTTGATAAAGCATCTGATAAGACTATTATTATTCCTCCTAAAAGTGAAGAATAAATTATAAGTTCTTTATGGGTTTTACCACCAAAACTTTTGGCCATATGTGGAACAATAAGCCCTACAAATGCAATGGGACCTGTAAATGATACTGTAAAAGCTATTATTATTGATGTAAAAAAGAAAAAAATTGTTTTCAGCTGTTTTACATTCACCCCTTTTGAAACAGCTATTTCTTCGGAAAGAGAAAAAAGATCAAACTCTTTGCTGAAAAAGAGAGATAATAGTATTAAAAGCAACGAAAGAATCATAAAAAAGATTACCGAATTATAGCCTGAAGTTTCCACACTTCCGAAAATCCATTTGAAGTATTCAAAACTCTCTTCCGGTGTTGATAAAAAGTGCAGGATAAGGATAAGGGAAGAGAAAAGAAAGTTTAAGGATATTCCAGCCAAAAGTGCTGTTTTTAGCTCTATCTCTCCTCTTTTTCTTGCAATAAAATAAACAATATAAATTGTAAGAATTGAAAAGACAATGGCGAAAAGCTGAGATAGGGAGAATACAGATAAAAATATCCCTGTGATTCCCAATTTTAATGCTATAAAAATACCCGATGAGGCTCCGGAAGAAATTCCCAGTGTAAAAGGAGATACGAGGGGATTTCTAAAAAGCGTCTGAAATATTAAACCTGAAAGACTGAATATTATTCCGGCGAAAAAGCCTGTTAAAACTCTGGGAATTCTAAGATTAAAAAAGATATAATTTATTGTTTTGTCTGAATAAAGCTCTTTTAAACTTATTTTTGTTGCCCCCAAAAAGGGAGCTAAGCTTATTATAAAAACCGATAATATTAATAAAAGTAAAATCGTTAAACTTTTATTTTTCAAGGGCATTTAAGATTTTTTCCATATTGATTTTATCCTCTGAAAAATCATCTTCACTATTTTTTACTATATAAGGCTTTCCAATTATAATCTCTATTCTTGAAAAGGGTAATGGGAGCTCAAACCTATCCCATGAATTAAAAAAATGACTTTTTGAGGATTTATAAGATAGGGGGATTATTTTTTTACCTGTTTTAAAGGATAGTATCAAAGCTCCCTTCTGAAAATTTCTTGAAGGGCCTCTTGGACCATCAGGAGTTATTGCCACAGTATTCCCTTCTTTTAATTTTTTTAAAAGTTTAACAACAGCCTTTGCCCCCCCTCTTGATGTAGAGCCTCTTACCATGATATAACCAAATCTTTTTAAAACATTTGAAATTAATTCTCCGTCTTCTGACATGGAAACAAGAGCCACAATTTTCCTCTTGCCTAAAAATGGAATTATGGGAAGCATTTTTGAATGCCAGAAAACTAAAATATTCCCCTTTTCTTTTAAAAGCTCAACCTCTCCTTTTATATCTTTCCTGTAAGAAAGATAGAGGAATTTTAAGATTATGAAAATCAGAAAAGGTAATAGTTTAAACTTTAAGAATTTTTTCACTTTTTTAAAATATTTTCAAAGTACTCTATTGTTTTTATTAAGCCCTGTTTAAGGCTAACTTTAGGTGTCCAGTTAATCGTTGCTTTAATCTTATCAATTTTAGGTTTTCTTTTTGGAGGATCATCTTCAGGAAGAGGTAGGAATTTGATTTTTGAAGAGGAACCCGTTAGTTCTATTATAAGTTTGGCAAGATTAAGAATGGTGACCTCTTCCGGGTTTCCGATATTGAAAACCTCTCCCTCTATTCCATCCTTTAAGGATATTTTATAAATTCCCTCTGTCATATCATCAACATAGCAGAAACTTCTTGTCTGAGTTCCATTACCGAAAACAGTTATCTCTTCATTTTTAAGAGCTTTTGTTATGAAGGAAGATACAACTCTGCCATCATTTGCTCTCATTCTGGGGCCATATGTATTAAAAATTCTTAGTATTCTTATATCTATTCCATATTCTCTGAAATATGCCATGCTCATGGCTTCTGAAAATCTCTTTGCTTCATCATAAACACTTCTTACTCCGATCGGGTTCACATAACCCCAATAGCTTTCATCCTGTGGGTGAATCTGAGGAGATCCGTAAATTTCAGAGGTAGATGCAAACACAAAACGACTCTTTTTTGCTTTTGCAAGCCCCAGAGAATTTAATGTCCCCAGCGAATCAACCTTCATCGTGTGAATGGGATGTTTTTGATAATCAAGCGGAGATGCGGGACAAGCAAAATGTAGTATTATATCAACATCATCTTTAACATAGATATAGTTAACTACATTGTATTTTATAAATGTAAAATTTTCATTTCCGAAAAGATGGGCTATATTATCAACAGATGAGGTTATAAGATTGTCCAGTACAATAACTTTATGCCCATTTTCAAGAAATTTTTCAGCAAGATGGGAGCCTAAAAATCCAGCTCCTCCTGTTATCAATACCCTCATGGCAACTCTATTTCCGGCTTTCCTACAGGATAATAAATAAAGCCCTTTTCTTTCAGAAGCTCAGGCTTGTAAAGATTTCTTCCGTCTATTAAGACATTGGTTAATACAAGTTCCTTTACCCTTTCAAAATCTATATCTTTAAACTCCTGCCATTCTGTAATGAGAAGAATCGCCTCTGCTCCCTTTGCAGCATCATAGGGGTCTTCAGCATAATATATATTATTGTTTTCAGGGAATTTCCTTTTAACATTATCCATAGCTTTCGGATCATAAACTCTGAGTTTTGCTCCTTCGTTTAAAAGAATCTTCATTACTTTAAGAGCTGGAGCTTCCCTTATATCATCGGTTCCGGGTTTAAAAGCCAGTCCCCACAGTGTAAAAACCTTATCCTTAAACACCCAGTGAGCTTTTCTTAGCTTACTGATAAACCTATCTATTCTTGCTCTGTTTATCTTATCAACATTTTCAAGTAGAGAAAAATCAAGCCCATTTTCTTTCCCTATCTGGCTAAAAGCTCTCACATCTTTTGGGAAACAACTACCTCCGTATCCGATTCCAGCTTTTAAAAAATCCTTCCCTATTCTTTTGTCAAGACCCATTCCCTCGGCAACCTTTTCAATATCAGCTCCTGTTTCTTCACATAGGTCTGCAACCATATTAATGTATGAAATTTTCATAGCAAGAAATGAATTGGAGGCATGTTTTATTATCTCAGCAGTATTGGGGTCTGTTACAACAAAGGGTGAATCTATTCCTTTGTATAATTCTCTCAGTATATTTTCAGCTTTTTTGCTGTTAACACCTATTACAATCCTGTCAGCATGAAAGAAATCATAAAGAGCTGTTCCCTCTCTTAAAAATTCGGGGTTTGAAGCAACCTCTAATTCTACACCATGCTTATTATAGAGATTAATTGTCTTTTTTATTTGCTGAGATGTTTTTACCGGAACTGTGGATTTTTCCACAATCAGTTTATAGCCTTTTGCATTTTTGGCTATTTCCCTTGCCACTCTTTCAACATAGCTAAGATCAGCTCTACCATCTGGTTTTGAAGGGGTACCAACACAGATGAAAATCACATCACCGTGATCTATTGCCTCTTCAATATTTGAAGTAAATGATAATCTTTTATTATCAATATTCTTTCTTAAAGCCTCTTCAAGTCCTTCTTCGTAAATAGGAGATTTTCCTCTTTTATAGTATTCTATTTTCTCCCTATTATCATCCATTCCCATAACATCATGTCCCAATTCCGCAAGAGAGACTGCAGTTATTATTCCCACATAGCCGACACCTATAACAGATACTTTCATCTTACCTCCTAAAATGGACGGTAGGGGATTTGAACCCCCGACCTTGGCGTTGCGAACGCCACGCTCTCCCAGCTGAGCTAACCGCCCGAAAGTAGGATAATTTTATGATAAAGGCAAAAGTTTGTCAAATAATCCTCTTCGGTAAGCTAAAGTTATTCTTACTGAAATAGCTATGTTTTCCCGGATAAAATATTGTAGAAAGAGAGAATTCATGAAGTAGAATAATATTTTTCAATGTTAATTATTATGATATAATTTGAAAAATTTAGAGGAGAAGATGCAGAATATCAGGATTAGTTCATCCGGTATACGAGGCAAAGTGCCGGAAGGATTAAATATTAATATTGCCTCGGATTTTGCCTCCGCTTTTTCAACTTATTTGGGAGAGGGAAAAAGAGTGGGCGTTTCAATAGATGGAAGAAATTCAGGCTTTCTTCTGTCTGATGCAATTCTATCATCACTTTCTGCCACAGGTTCTCATGTATGTTTTTATAAGATTATGCCAACTCCAATCTTGCAATTTTTAATCAAAGAGAGACAGATAGATGCAGGAATATCAATAACAGGAGGACATAATCCGTCGGAATGGAATGCTCTACTTCTTCTTGATGAAAATGGGTTTTATCTTAATAGTATAGAATCCAACGAAGTTTTTAATATTTATCATTCAAAGGAATTTTCGAAGAAAAGCTGGGATAAGATAGGAAAGATTAAATATATAGATGCCAAACTTGATGATTATTTAAAAAAACTCTCTTTATTTGTAGATGTTGAAAGTATTAGAAAGAAAAACTATAAAATTGTTTTCGATCTTTCAAATGGAGCTGTTGCTAAAGTAATTGAAAGAATTGGAGATTTCTTTAATATTGAGTCTATCCTTTTAAACAATGAATCTTTAGGAAGATTTGCCCATAATCCTGAACCGAATCCAGAAAATGCATCTCAGGTATCTTCTATTCTCAGAAACTTTTCCTTTAATGCTGGCTTTGTTTTTAATAGTGATGGAAGCAGAGTTTCAATTGTGGATGAAAAGGGAGAAGCTTTTTCAGAGGAATACACTTTACCATTTGTAGCAAAAGCTTTTTTATCAAAGAAAAAAAGTCCTATTATAACCACTGTTTCAACCTCAATGATGATTGATTATATAGCCCAGCAGTTTGGTGTTTCAGTATTTAGGACAAAAGTGGGACAGTCCTCTGTCACCCATACCATGGAGGCAAAAGATTTTATTTTAGGTGGTGAGGGCAGCGGAAGTGTATGTATAAGGGAGTTTTCCAATGGCTATGATTCTATCTTAAGTTTTCTCTTAATCCTTGAATTTATGTCAATAGAAAATAAAACTATTTCTGAGATAAAAAAAGAAATCCCTGAATACTTTATTATAAAGTACAAAGTGCCAGTTACTCCGGGAAAAATGTATGGTATTATTCATAAGCTTAAGGAAAGATTTAAAAAAGAAAAACTTGATCTAAGGGATGGTATTTTCATAAAAAGGAAAAAGGGCTGGTTTAATATAAGAGTATCAACCACAGAGTTTATATTAAGAATAATAGTTGAGGCTGAAGATGAAAAAACAGCATTAAAGTTCAAGGATGAGATAGATGAGAAGATATGGAGTATTCTATGAAAAAACTATCCGATTTAAAAATCAGTATTTCTGGTATTAGAGGAATAATAGGAAAGAGTTTCACTCCACGATTAATCCTTGATTTCACACAGGCTTTTTCAACATATCTGGGAAAAGGAAAGGTTGCAGTGGCTTCTGACACAAGACCAACCAAAAATATGGTAAAGCACGCTGTTTTTTCGGGCCTTATTTCCTCTGGTAATATCCCTGTTGACCTCGGAATTTTACCTATCCCATCATTTCAGGTGTATGTTAAAGATAGTAGAGCAAACGGGGGAATAGAGATTACAGCCAGCCATAATCCTGTTGAATGGAATGCTTTAAAATTAGTACTAAAGGGTGGAAGATTTCCTTTTTCTTTTGAAGCTGAGGAAATCATAGATATTTATCAACAGGGAGCTTTTAGAAAAAGCGAATACTTTCCAATGAAAGAGTATGAAGAGGATGGTTTTAAATATCACAGGAAAAGATTACTCTCTTTTGCTGACATTGAATCAATAAAAAAGAAAAAACCAAAAGTTGTAGTGGATTCATGTAATGGCGCAGCTTCTCCCTACGTAGAAAAATATTTAAGAGAGCTGGGCTGTGAAGTTATTGCAATTAATACTGATCCCAATGCACTTTTCCCTCACTCCCCGGAACCCATACCTGAAAATCTAAAACAGCTTTCCGAGGCAGTAAAAAAATATGGAGCTGATATTGGATTTGCTCAGGATGCAGATGCAGACAGATTGGCGGTAGTTGATGAAAAAGGAGAACCTATAGGAGAGGAGTACACTCTTGCCCTTGCAGTGACTTCCTACTTAAAGTATAAAAGAAAATCTCCCATTGTTGTAAATCTATCTACTTCAAGTGTAATAGAGGAAATAGCTCAAAAGTTTGGGGTAAAAGTTTTCAGATCAAAGATAGGAGAGATAAATGTTGTAGAGGAGATGCTTTCCTACAATTCCTCTATAGGTGGAGAAGGGAATGGTGGAGTTATTGCAAAGGATGTTCATCTTTGTAGAGATAGTTTTACCGGAATGGCTCTTATTCTTGAACTTTTTTCAAAAAGTAATAAGAAAATATCAGAATTAAAAGCAGAGCTAACTCAATACTATGTAAAAAAAGATAAAATAAAGGTTTCATTAAAGGAAAGTATTCTAATAATGGAAAAACTCAAAGAAAAGTACAAAAATGAAAAACTTAATCTTAAAGATGGGATTAAGATTATAACAAAAAATTTCTGGATTCACATAAGACCTTCAAATACAGAACCTGTAATAAGAGTTTTTATTGAAGGAAAGGATAAAAGTGAGATTAATTCAGTGCTTTCAGATATACTTAGTGAAATAGAAAGCCTCAGGAGGTAAGAATGGAAATAATAATTTTGAAAGATTATGAATCTATTTGTAAATATGCTGCAAGAAAGATTGTTTCTCTTATAAACAGAAAACCTGATGCAGTTTTGGGACTCGCCACAGGAAGGACAATGGTGGGAGTTTATAAAGAGTTAGTTGAGGCTTTTAATCGGGGAGAGGTAGACTTCTCTCTTGTTACAACCTTTAATCTTGATGAGTATCTTGGAATTTTACCCAATGCTCCTGAAAGTTTTAGATATTTTATGGAGGAGCATCTTTTTAAGCACATAAACATACCGAGAGAAAATATTCATATTCCCTATTCTTTGACCACCTCTCCAACGTTAGAATCTAAAAAGTATGAAGAGGAGATAAAAAAAGCAGGGAATATAGATCTTCAATTGCTCGGGATTGGAGGGAATGGACATATAGGATTTAATGAACCTACCTCCTCATTTCAATCAAGAACAAGAATAAAAACTCTGACAGAGAAAACTTTAAAGGATAATTTCCCTGACGGTAATGGACCAAAATTTGCAATAACAATGGGTCTTGGAACAATTATGGAGGCAAAGGAAATTCTTCTTCTTGCTTCAGGGGAATATAAGGCTAATGCAATTGCAAAAGCAATTGAGGGGCCTGTCAGTTCATCTGTTCCAGCTTCAATCCTTCAGCATCATCCAAGAGTAGCTTTTATAGTGGATGAAGATGCGGGGAAACTATTAAAAAATAAAAAATATTACTCCTGGGTATGGAAAAACAAGGAAAGAGCGGAAAGCGGACATGTATACAAAAAGGGATTGGTAAAAATAGAAACTCCTTCAAGAATTTGTTTGTTTGGTGAACATCAGGATTATTTAAATATGCCGGTTATTTCAGCAGGTATTAACTTAACAATGGATTTAACTGCTGAAAGATTGAGTGAAAAGAAGGTTGATTTTTACCTTGCTGATTTTAATACAAGCAAAAAGTTTGATCTTAACTTTCCCCTACAATATGATGAGGAAAGGGATTATATAAAAAGCGCTTTTAATGTCTTGAAAAGAGAAGGTGTTAATATTGACTGGGGAGTTAGAGCCTCAGTCTCATCAAATATTCCAATAAATGCAGGAGCTTCAAGTTCATCAGCCCTTGTTATCAGTATTATCAAATTAATACTTGAGCTTGCAGGAGATAAAAGAAAAGATTCCCCGAAAGATATAGCTGAATTTGGATATAAGGTTGAGGTAGCTGAATTTAATGAACCGGGTGGGAAAATGGACCACTATTCATGTGCTTATGGTGGTGTGCTCTATCTTGATTTTTCTGAAAATCTGGTAGAACAATTACCTGTTGAACTATCAGGTTTTGTTTTAGGACATTCCCTTCAACCAAAGGATACAAAGGGTACATTAAGGCGGGCAAAGGAAGCTCAAATTGAAGCAATACAAAAATTAAAAGAGATGAAGCCTGATTTTGATCTTAAGAAGAATTCATATGAAGAAATGAAATCATACATTGAAAAATTACCGGAGGAGTTAAAACCCTATGGAGAAGCAGCTCTTATGAATAGAGATCTTACTATAAAAGCAAAAGCTCTCCTAAAATCAGGTAATTTCTCCAATGAAGAGTTAGGAAAACTTCTTTATGAACACCATGCAGTATTAAGAGATAAACTAAAACTATCAACAAAGACAATAGACAGAATGTTAAGTGAAGCCATGAAAGTGGGAGCTTTAGGAGGAAAGATAAATGGATCGGGAGGAGGAGGAACCATGTTTGTCTTTGCTCCTGGGAAAGAGGAATGGGTTAAAGAGGCTTTCGAAAAAATGGGAAAACCAGCTTATATCCTGAAAATAGTGAAGGGGACAAGAGCATATTATTATTAAATCTCCAATAGTGCTATTGTCTCAAAATAGGGAGTGTGGGGAAAAAGATCAAGCATTGTTATCCCTTGAAGTTTGTATCCATTGTTCAACAAAATTTTCATATCTTTTTTAAAGCCCTTTTGAGAGCATGAAATATATATCATTCTCTTATATCTTTTTTTTATAATTCTATGTGAGGTTCTCTGACCCATTCCACTTCTTGGAGGATCAATAAGCAAAAGATCCGCCGGAGGAAATGAAAATTTTGAGCTTACAATTCTATATGCTTTTATTTCCGGAAAGTTTTCTTTAAGAAGATTGTAAGAAATCCTATTAGACTCCACCGCATAAATCTTTTTAAAATATTTTTGTAAAACAGGAATGAAAAAGCCGACACCTGAATAGAGGTCTATCGCGGTTTCTCCATTAATAAGATATTTTTCAACTGTATTTAAAAGCTCTGAATTTAAAAAAAGATTGCTCTGGAAAAAAACAGAAGGCGAAGTCAAATAAGAAAAATTTCCCATTTTTATTAAAATTTTTTTATCTTCTCCTTTGAACGAAAAGAGCGTGTTTTTAAAGAGCTTTGTAAAATCTGTGTTTTTAGGTTTTTCAGATAAGTGGGAGTAGAGAATTTTATCTGTCGGGTTAAATAGAAG
>JALXDT010000340.1 GCA_027070475.1 Candidatus Aminicenantota bacterium
CAATAAAGACAGCTTTCTTTTGTAAATACCATTGATATGCCTGTGATACGGAAACTTTTTTAATCATTGCATTGGAAGCCCTTAACATTTTTTCTAATGTTGTCGCTTTCACATAACCACTCAGAGAAACAAAAACCAAAACAATTAATAAAACAATAAAATGTTTTTTCTTCATCTTCATTACCTTTATTTTAAATTTATTTAAAATCTTACACCAATTCCAAAGATTGTTTCAACTCCACTCATATCAAATTCTTTATTTCCCACCGTATCCTTTACACTATTATATTTAACATGAATTATCCCTTCCACATATTTAATTCCGCCTCCGATGAAAAGACCAAAATCAAAAGCATATCCGCTTGCACTGCCGGTAGTTACGAGTTCAGGAGTATCCTCTTCATAAGAGAACATATTCAAAGCAATACCTACAAATGGAGATGCATATTTATTTTTGTAAATTACATATCTAATTCCTATATTGTTGGGATGAATAGTAAAGGTAGTTTTTTTCTTATAATAAGTTGTTGTAGAGTTATCCTCATACTTTTTAATAGTACCCCATATGTGAAAACCATACATTATTCTTATATCCAATTCAGCACCAAGCAAATTTTTAGATCTTTCATAAAAATTACCGAAATCTTCATCATTAATATTAAAATTACTACCAATCAAAAAAAGGCCAAAACGGTCTCCAAGAATTTTAATCTTTTCCCCCTGAATTTTTTTCTTTTCCACAATTTTTTTCTCTTTTACAGATTTCTCCTTTTTAACCACCTTTTCTTCCTTTTTCTTTTTAACAATTTCTTTCTTTTCCTTTTCTTTTTTTATCTCTTTTTTCTTTTCAGCCTTTCTTAAACTTACTTTCCCAATTTTTTTCGATAACTTTACTTCCACACCATCTTTAAGGCACATACAATGAGAAGGACTAACCTCTTTCATAGGAGAAATAATTACCTTAGTGATTAAAAGATCTTGCTCGGAAAACTTACTCTTTGGGTTAATCACATATTTACCATCAATAAAATCATCAACCAAAATATTATATTTAATAGCAACTTTCTTTTTTATTAAACCCAAAAATGTTTGTTTCTCTCCAAGAAGAAAAACAAAATACTTATTAGCACTCTTTTTAACAAAAGATTCAGGCAAAATCACAACATTCTTATACTCTTTTTCTTTTAATTTAAAACAAAAATCAAAAGGAGAATCAATTGTTAAACTTTCATTATTGAAGAATAAAACAATTTTTTTTTCTTTTTTATCCTTTATTTTGACGTTTAATTTTTTCTTATCCTCTATTGAAACAACCTCTATTTCTTCTTTCCCACTGAACAAACTCTTATCTTTTTCAGAAATATTAATAGAAGAAAACATATGTTTTTTAATTACTATTATTCCTATAGTCTCACCTTCGTTTACTGTATCTCCCACTTTTACATAGAGCTTCTCAATTTCTCCGCCGACAGGTGTTTTTATTTTATATTTTTCAGCTTCCTGTTTTTTTAATTCCAGTAGATTTGTATACTTCTTAATGTTTCTTTCAGCTTGAGCTTCAGCTCTCGGACTTCTAACTTTCCAGTGTTTTCTTCTGTTCAATATTCTTTTCCACTTTTTAATATTTTTGTCAAGTTTATCAATCTCATCAGATAAACCATTATTAAGGATTAGCACAATCATATCTTTTGATACAACATTATTCTCCGAAGCTTTAACTTCTGTTACGGTCCCTGAGACTGGAGAAACAATACTGACTCTTTCAAAATCAAAACTTCCAGTAAATTTTTTATATTTTGTAATATTTCCTTTTTTTATTTTGTCAACTTTCACAAGAAGTTTTTTAGGACACCTTACATTTCCCTTACTACTTTGAGCAAAGGAAAAAGAAAATATTACCAATAACATCAGAGTTAGTACACCTATCTTTTTAATTTCTTGTTTCATTTAAAAAAAACCTCCTTTTAATATGAGAAAGTATTTTAATAAAAATTAATAATCGTGTCAAACTTTTGAGATTCACCCTAAAAATCACTTATGGATGACAGATCACATAGGAAAAGAAACAATAGAAACTTAAATAATCAATTTAAAGCAAAATACCGGCTATGGATGCAGTCAGCATTGTGGCTAAAAAACCTGCTATCATGGATTTGAAAGCAAGCCTTGAAACGGTTGATTTGTGTCTGGGGGCCATGGTTCCTATACCGGCTATTAATATCCCCATACTACCGAAGTTTGAAAATCCGCATAGAGCATAGGTAGTAATATAAATAGTTCTCGGAGAAAGAGCACCCGAGGAAATATATGTTTTTAATTTTAGGAATGACAAAAATTCATTAAATACAGTCTTTACCCCTAAAAGTTTTCCTACCTCAAGAGCTTCCGATGGAGATATTCCTATTAAAATTGCAAAGGGAGAAAAAATATATCCTAAAAGCTTTTCAAGTGTGATTCCCGAAATTCCGATTATGTCATTTAAAAGATAAATTAATGATATGAAAGCTATTAACATGGCACCCACTTCAAGTGCTAATCTCAAACCATTGGAAGTTCCTGTTGCAATGGCCTCCACTATTGTAGAGCCTCCCTTATCCACTTTTATATTATCTATAGTGTCTTTTTCACCTTTTTCAGTATCCGGAATCATGATTTTTGATATTAAAATTGCAGCGGGAGCACTCATTACAGAGGCTGTTAAAAGGTGGCCGGCCTTTGCTCCGAAGCTTACATAGGCAGCCATTACACTTCCCGCTATTGTTGACATGAAGGTGGTCATTATTGTAAAAAGCCTTGATTCATTCATACTCTCAAGATACTTTTTTATTCCTGTTAAAGCCTCTATACCCATAAAAATTAATAAAGAGGAGGTAAATGATTCAACACCCGTAATTTTCATACTGTGATAAAAAAGTTTTGCAAACAATTTTACAAAAAATTGAATAACTCCAAGGTAAACAAGCAAATACATCAAAGCAGATACAAATACAATTAAGGGAAGAACCTGAAATGCAACCTGAGCTCCTATTTTCTGAGAATCAACAAGATTACCGAACAAGAACCTTGCTCCATAATTGCTATAATTTAATAAAAACAGAAAGCCTTTGTTTACAC
>JALXDT010000341.1 GCA_027070475.1 Candidatus Aminicenantota bacterium
ATATAATCCCCTTAAGCAGAGGAGGGAGAAGCATAAGAGAGAATATTGTTCAGGCATGCAAGGAATGTAATACAAAGAAAAAAAACTCTCTCCCATGGGAGTGGCAAGAGTATCTCAGAAGCCTTAGAGATGAGAAAAGAGATGAAGAAGAAAAAAAGACACATATTTTAATGGGAGTATTATTTGCTATGATTGGCTCATTGGGACAGGCTGCAGGGTTGTTGTTTTCCAAAATCGGATTAAGGGGAAATGTTTCAACTATTTCCGCTAATCTTATAAGAGTTTCAACAGCTGCTATCTTAATTGCTATTTTTTCTATTATTACAGGAAAATTCCTAAAAGATTTAAGAAAAATGAAAAATAAAAAGGCTCTCTTTGAGATAAGCTCAGGTTCAATAGTTGGTCCAGTAATAGGAGTAATCTTATCCCTTGAAGCTATAAACAATACAAACATCGGAATTGCTTCAACCTTGATGTCCCTTTCTCCCATTATTTTAATCCCTGTTTCACATTTTATGTATAAAGAAAAAATAACCTGGAGAGCTGTGGTTGGAACACTTGTTGCAATCGGCGGAGCAGCCTGGCTTTTCTTTTTGTAATTCGCAAAGAAGATAATTTGATTTGGGGAATTTTCTCTTATACAATAATAAGTAAATTATGGAAGCAACAGCAAGCTCTCAAGCTATCTCTTTGAACGTTGCTGCAACAATGTTTGGGGCTATGACTGTTTTTGCTCTTTCTTTTAAGCCCATTTTACAAGTTTTTTATATAATGTTTCTTATTTATACATTGGGAACTAAAATCAAAGAGATTCTCAATAATTAATGGTGTGAAAAGAAACTAAAAACTTTTTTTGCTAATCTTTATTTGAATGTAGCTTTGCTTGTTAAAAAATCCTCAATTCCTTTTACGGTTTTTAAAAATTTGGGGATATTTTCAACTTCCATCTCAATCCCCAGATATTTATAAAAATTGACAACAAGTTCATCAAACCCCTCTTTGTTGATTATGTATTTAACCTTAACCCCCTCTTTTTCCCTTATCACAAGATTTTCTCTTTCAAGGATTTTTAAATGGTGAGAGGCAAGGGGAGAGGTTATTCCGACTTTTTCAGCAATATTTGAAACACAAACCGGTTTATCAACAATAGCTTTTAAAATTTTTAATCTCACCGGATCTCCCAACCCTTTAAAAACCCTTACAAAAGATTGAATCCTTTTTTTCATAATTTACTTCCTCATTAAAATTAAATCAAAGGAGGGGTTAATAATCCCCTCCTTTGATAGCTAAAAACATTAAGATTTTACCGCAGTTTCACCTTTTTGTAAAGCTGCAATAAGAGCTATGATAAGAATGACTATTCCTGTAATAACATCATTCCAGAGATTACCGCTTTTGGTTCCTACTATGGATGGAATAAAGGCAGCGATAATCATCCAAACTCCGGCAATCACATTGATCCAGCAGATGCCTTTGTTTTTTGCGGTTGCAAGATAAGCAAAAATTGCAACCAGAGCTCCTACAATAAGATCATTCCAAAGACTTGCTGTTTTTGATGTTGTGATAGAAGGGATAAAAGCTGCAATAGCAAGCCAAACACCTAAGATAAAATTAAACCAATTTGCCCACATAATGGCACCTCCTTATTTAATTTTATTAATATTAAATTATTGTTAAGTTTAAAATTTAAATAATTATTTAAATATATCATATTAAAATATATGTCTATTTATTATTTTTGTCAAGACATAAATTTTATTCTTAAAAATTTTTTCAATTATTTTAATTATAGTTTCTGATTTGCTTTTAAAGATTTCAAAGACTCGAGTTTTGAATTTCAGAGGATTATAAAGTAAAGATATTGCACAGATCTTATGCAAATAGTGTATTTTAACTATTAGTTTTATATTTTATTGTGATAGTGGAGGTCGTCATTAGCTTTTTATCATTTAACCTTCACGCTTCGCAAAATCAAAGAAAAATAAAATACTAATGTCTCTTATTCACGATTCACTTTTTACAATTCACATCTCAGCCTCTTGACAAAATATGTATATATGCGTAATATAGCATATGTTAAATTTTAAAAGAGAGGCTTCTTATGATACTTTTGGTTGAAAAATTTAAAACCTTGGGATGCTCATTAAGATTGAAGATTATTTATCTTCTTTTGAAGAATCCCGAAGGTTTGTTTGTTTGCGAGATAAGCGAGATTTTAAATGCCAAGCAGTATAATGTGTCAAAGCATCTGAATATTATGAAAATGACAATGCTGATAGAGGAGGAGAAGAGGGGAAGGTCTGTGCTGTATAGAGTCAAAAATGCAAAAGAGAATATTCCAATCTTCAAGTCAATCCTTGAATTGGAGAAATTTGATAAAGAGGGAATTTTCAAATTTGATTTTAAGAGAATTAAAAACATAGTTAAAGAAAAAGAAAACATAAGATGTGTTTAATTTTATATCAGGAGGAATTATGAATTCTAAATTTAAAATGAGTTTTTGCCCTACAATGGTACCCTATGCTGAAATGATTGCCAAAGGAGTTGAAGGGATTGAGCCTTATCCCTCTTCCAGTGCTGCAATGGTTTTGAATATGCTTTCAAGAGGAATGATTGATATGGCTCTTATAGGAAGGGAAGCATATTCTGATGAGATTAACTCTAATATCGGAAAAAAGAGGTTAAAAGACGGATACACTCTTATTTATACTGAAAAGGTTGCGATTCCTGAGGAAAAACTTGGAGAGATTCCCATTAAAACATATTTACCAAAAGAGGTGGCAGAGAAAATCCTGCCTGAACCAAAAAACATTGTTTATTGTCAGACTCTGGAGGGTTGTGTTAATCCGGATAATGATCTTCCTGTTTTAATTGATTGGAAGGATTTTAAGGATGAGTTTGAGCTTCTGATTCCTATTAACAAAGAGGGAGGGAAAACTCCTGTGTTCAGAGCTCCGGTGATTTATTACCGAAAAAATATCTCTAAAGAAATAATTGATAAAATAGCAGAAGTTGTCAGTTAATAATTTTTCAAAATTAGGAATAGATTTAGGCTCGGCGACCGCAAAGGTTGTCCTTCTTTCAAACAAAAACAGTCTCTATTACAAAAAATATACGAGACATAATGGTAAAGTCAAAGAGGTGCTTTCGACTATTTTAAGAGAGCTCGAAAAAAAGTTTCCTGAAGAGAGATTTACTCTGACAATTACAGGCACAGCCGGTATGGGGCTTGCTCAGAGGATAGAGGTGGATTTTGAGCAGGAAGTTGTTGCCCTTTCATCATTTGTCAAAACCTTTTATCCCGAAGTTTCCACCCTTATAGAGTTAGGAGGAGAGGATGCAAAAATAGTTCTTTTTAGCAAAAATCAGGCTCCTGAGATGAGGATGAACGGAAGCTGTGCGGGTGGGACAGGTTCATTCATAGATCAGATGGCAACCCTTTTGGATATTGATTTAAACAGTTTAAATGAATTATCAAAAAAATCAACGAAAAAATTATACATAGCTTCAAGATGCGGTGTTTTTGCCAAGACAGATGTTCAGGCACTTTTAAACAGAGGTGAAAACAAAGAGGATATAGCAAAGGCAATCTTTAATGCTGTTGCAAATCAGGCGATAACAGCCCTCCTTTTAGGCGCAAAAATAAAGCCTAAAGTTTTATTTGCCGGAGGTCCCTTAACATTTCTTTCGGAGTTAAGAAAGGCTTTTATTGAAATTTCCGGACTGGAAGAAAATGAATTTATTCTTCCTGATAATTCGGAAGTCCTTGTTGCTATGGGCGCTGCTCTTTTATCCGAAAAAAAGGAGTCTGTTTTTTCCTTTGACGAATTATTTAAAAGATTGGAAAATGAGAAAAAGGGTTTTGAAACAATTCCCCGCAACAAGCCTCTTTTCACATCGGAAAAAGAGTATCTTGATTTTAAAAAGAGGCATAAAAGATTTGAAATAAAAACTCTTTCCGAAGAGGAGAGAGAAAAGGCGGATGAGCTTTTTCTCGGAATAGATGCAGGTTCCACTACAACAAAGCTTGTTCTTATAGATAAAGACAGCAATATAGTTGATACATTTTATTCAAACAATTTCGGCTCTCCTCTTGAAATAGCAATAAAGGGACTTGAAAAATTTAAAAAATATGCAAAAGGAAATAAAATCAAAGCCGCATATTCAACAGGCTACGGAGAGGAGTTCATTAAAACAGCCCTAAACCTTGACGGTGGAATTGTTGAAACAATGGCTCACTATCTTGCAGGTTCTCTTTTTAATAAAAACATAAGCTATATTGTGGATGTGGGAGGTCAGGATATTAAAGCGATGAAAGTGGAAAACGGTGTTATAACGGATATTAAATTAAATGAAGCCTGCTCCTCGGGTACCGGCTCATTTATTCAAACTTTTGCTGATAATTTGAATATGAGCCTTGATGAGTTTGTTAGAAAGGCTCTTTTTGCTAAAAATCCTGTTGATCTGGGAACAAGGTGTTCTGTTTTTATGAACTCAAAGGTTAAGGAGGCTTTAAAGGATGGTGTCTCTGTTGATGATATAGCTGCGGGATTATCATACTCTGTCGTTAAAAATGCCCTCTTTAAGGTTATAATGATTAAAAGCATTAAAGAGCTTGGAGAAAATATCTTTGTTCAGGGTGGTACATTCAAAAATGATGCAGTCTTAAGAGCTTTTGAACTTTTAACCGAAAAAAATGTTATAAGATTGAATATCTCCGAATATATGGGAGCATTCGGGGCTGCACTTTATGCTAAAAAGATATATGAAAAGAGCCCCGGCTTTAAAACAAAATTTGATATTGAGAATATTCACAGTATTAGTTTTACAAAGAGAATGTTAAGGTGTAATGGATGTGGTAACCAATGCTCCATTACAAAATTTAAATTCTCAAACAATAATATTTTTTACACTGGCAACAGATGCGAAAGATTTTTCTCAAATAAAGCCGTTGAAAACAGGCTTGATGAAAAGGATGATTTTTTCAGATTTAAAGATGAGCTTATATTTAACCCTTCTCTCTATCTTGATGAGAGTAAATTGCCTGAGATAGATGAGAAGAGACCTGTCATAGGTTTACCACGGGTTCTTTCCATGTATGAACATTATCCGTTTTTTTATACTCTTTTCAGGGCTCTCGGCATAAAAACAGTGCTTTCCGAACCTACTTCAGAGAAAAGTTATTATCGCGGGCTATTAACAGTGACAGTGGACAATATTTGCCTTCCTGCAAAAGTTGCAAACTCCCATTTTCTTGAGCTTATAGATAAAAAGGTTGATAGAATTTTCTATCCCTCAATAATTTTTGAAAAGATTGAGGGTGATCTTGCGATGAATAGTTTTAATTGCCCTATTGTCACCGGCTATGGTGAAGTTATAAAAAAATCAATAAAAACAGATATTCCGATAGATACTATACCGATAAGTTTCAGATTTATAAAGGGTATTGTTAAGAATATGTATAAATATTTAAAAGAATACGGGGTGAGCGAAGGTGAGGTTGAAAAAGCTGTCAAAATCGCTTTGAAAACCGAAAAAAAGGTTATTGAGATTCAAAGAAAAGAGGCTCAAAGAATTATTGAAAAAGCCAAAAGTGAAGGAAAACCTTTAATCATAGTTCTTGGCCGCCCCTATCATCTTGACCCCTTTGTTAATAATGGGATAATGGATTTGATTTTTTCACTCGGAGCTTACACGATTTCGGAAAATGCAGTTCCCAATCTTTATGATATGTCCCTTGAAGGTGTTTTACCTCTTACCCAATGGTCTTATCACAATAGGCTTTACCTTGCCGCAAAATGGGTTGCAGCTCAAAAGTATGACAAAATAGCGGCAATTCAATTGAACTCATTCGGGTGTGGGCCAGATGCTGTTGTTGTTGATGAAGTTAAGACAATTCTTGAAACTGCGGGAAAGGTTTACATATCAATCAAAATAGATGAAATGTCAAATTTGGGGGCTGCAAAGATTAGAATAAGATCACTTCTTGAAGCATTAAAACAGAACAGATATTTTAGCATGAAGAAGAGAAAATATACAAAACCCTATGACAGAAAAAAGGATAAGAAAAAGACTCTTCTTGTGCCATACTTTCAGAATGTCTATTCTGATATGATTGAAGCAGTCTTCTATCATCTTGGCTATGAACTATTTACTCTGAGAAAACAGTCAAGGCCTGCTGTTGAGGAGGGATTAAAGTTTGTTAACAATGATATGTGTTATCCTGCTGTGGTTGTCATAGGGGATATACTTTACGCCTTAAAGAGCGGAGTTGTAGACCCTGATAATACTGTTGTGGGGTTGACAGAAACCGGAGGACAGTGCAGAGCTTCAAACTATGTCCCACTATTAAAAAAAGCTCTTATAGATGCAGGTTACCTTAATACTCCTGTTGTGAGTTTGAGCGCAAGCTCTTTTAAGCAGGGGTTCAGGTTTAATCCCATAAAACTTCTGAAATATTCGGCAATTCTTTTTTCCGTAGGTGATGCCATAATGAGAATGAAGCTCAGAACAAAACCGTATGAGGTTAACAAAGGGGAAACAATTGAGCTTGTAAAAAAATTAACACGGGAGCTTAAGGAAGAGGCTATCAAAAATAAAATAACAAAAGAGCTTATGATTAATTTCACAAGGTATGCAGTTGAGGAGTTTAATAAAATTGAAGTTAATTATGATGAGAATAAGGTCAGAAAGGTCGGGGTAGTGGGGGAAATATACTTAAAATCAAACTGCTTTTCCAATAATTATATAGTTAATTGGCTTGAGGATAATGGATATGAGGTGAAACTTCCGAGCTTTCTTAAATTTTTTGAGTATGGATTTTTCAGCAACCTTGAAAATTACAAAGAAAAAGTTCATCTGAATTTTAAAAAATTGATTACCGGGAAACTCACACAGCTTGCGATAGACCACTATAAGGCGATTGTTGAAAAAGAGCTTGAAAATTTCAAAAGGTATGAGCCCGAGATGCCTCTTAAAGAGGTTGTTAAAGATGATTCAAAACCAATGCCTCTTTATATAAATTTCGGTGAAGGCTGGCTACTTGCCGCTGAAATAGTTGAAATGATAAAGGAAAAGGTAAAGGATGTGATTTCTTTGCAGCCCTTTGGCTGTATTTCAAACCATATAGTGGCAAAGGGAATATACAGATATCTTAAAGATACCTTTGATTTGAATATGCTCCTTCTGGATTTTGAAGCAGGCTACAGCGAAGCCAATGTCCTAAACAGAATAAAACTGTTTTTGGAGCATTGAGCTTAATCGTGAAATGTGAATTGTAAATCGTGAATTAGAGCTGCGAGCGTTTAGTTTATTTTATTTTTCTAATCTCGTACAAATGTCCATACTCGCCATCTAATACCATTCTTGAACCTGGCTCTCTTTTTTTGTAATTAAATCTACCCCATATTCTATCTACTTCATTTAATTCATGTCCTCCATCAAAAACAGTAATTATAGCTGATTCATTATCTCCTCCTTGAACAGAAGCACATAACTCTCCAATCATATAAGCTGGATTATCATACATACAACCTGCTCCACTTCTTATAAGTTCATCATTGGAATTTGCATCATCTGCTTCATATGCCCTTCCATCTGTTATCTCAAAGAAAATACCATTATCTACCCATTTTTTAGTTTCATACTTAATCTCAACTTTATCTCTTGGAGGAGCTCTTATAAATCCATTCGTATATTCCTCTATTGCTTTAAATCCTTCCATAATATTATTAAAAACTTCATTGTGCTTTGGATCTGAATAACCCTTTAAAACATGATGAGGGTCATAAACAACCCACTTCTCAGGTTGCTTTACCCAAACTTGATTTATACCTGGTGAAAAACCCCCCCTATAAGCATTAAGGAGATCTCTCCAACTATAACCTTTAGGATTTAAATCTTGTTTTTTGACAATGTCGATATTAATATTATTATCACCGGAAAAAGCAATACCCTCATAGACGGAGGGGATATAATCATGATTTTTTGAAGCCTCACTATTGGAGAAATTTATTTTTAAGGTACCGGAGACAGGGGAGTTAATTTCGAATGTAAAACAACCGGAGCCATCGGTTTTACCTTCGAAATGAGCGGAGGTACCATCAAATGTAATAGGAATATTACTTAAACTTCCACCATCAAAAGTATCCCTAACACAAACAGTTACAGGACCACCGGAGTGGGGAGGGGAAAAGTTATTGTTAGGAGAGGGTGGGTTTTTACATGCTGGGAGAAGGAGGAGTAAGGAGGAGAGGAAGAGTAAGATAAAGAGGATAAAGAATAGTTTTGAAAATCTGATATTGTTTGAGAATCCATTATTTTTTAAGAATGAGTTAAACTCTTTTGAATATTCTGAAAATCTTTTTTGAGGAGGACCTCTATTTACTGAAGAGCTTAATTTATGGGAGTATAATCTTTGCTTTTCAAAGGATAGACCTTTTTCTCCTCTTTTTATTCTCTTTAAAACCCCCGATACCCTATTTTTTATTATTCCTTTAAGATTTCTTAAACTTACACCCGAGTATTTGTTAAAAAGGGTAAAAGGAAGAGAAAATCTTCCGCTCTCCCATTTAACAGCTTCAGTTCTTTTTTCCCACTGTCCCATATCCAAACCTCCTGAAAGGTTCTATCTTCTCAAAAGTTTTGCATAATAATGCAAATTAATAAAAAATATAATAGATAAAAAATTATAATGGAAAATATTAATTATGTAAAATGGACCCTCTGCGTCAAAAATAATCTTACCGAAACGAATAAGTTTAGTCGGAAAAAATCTTACTGAAAAGGAGGAAGAAAAGATGAGAAGACTTGAAAAAGATTTAAGAAAAGGTTATCACCTCCAAAAAAATAAGGAGGTGACAACCAATGACAATAACGTTCCCCGAGGGGGAATTTAATATGGAACAAAAAAGGAAAATTGTCAAGAAGAATGCAGCGAGGTATAAGAGAATGAGAAAGAAGGAGAAAGGGAAGATGCTAACAGAGCTTGAAGAGATCACAAAATACAGCAGAAAGTATATTATTACTCTCCTAAATCTTGAGAATAAGATAATCTACAGCAAGAAAGGAATAAGAGTAAAGGTTGATATATCAAAGACACTTGAGATAGAAAGAGGAAGAAAGAAGAAGTACGGAAAAGAACTAATCACCCACTTAAAAATGATCTGGTCTCTTTCAGGCTTTATCTCCTCGGTTCATCTAAAAGCTTTCATAGATGAGAACTGGGAGTGGATAGTTGATAGTGAGTATTTTGAGAATGTAGAAGAAGAGGAGAAGAGATTGATAAGAGAGATGAGCAGCTCAACGATAGAGAGATTGTTAAGAGAGGAGAAAAAGAAGTATAAGATATTGTCAAAGTATAAGAGCAGGAAAGCGAGGAGGAATCATATAAAGAAACAGATAAAGATAGAGAGTTTTTATGATAGGAGAGTAGAGAGAGTTGGGTATATGGAGATAGACCTTGTAAGTCACAGTGGGAATAGTGGGAAAGGAGAGTTTTTCTATACGCTCACATCAGTAGATGTAAAGACAGATTGGACATCATTAAGATTGCTCAGGAATAAAGCGAGGGTATGGACACATCAGGCATTATCAGATATTTTTCAAAAAATTCCTTATGTTCCCTACCACATACATTCTGATAATGGTTCTGAGTTTATAAATGATCACATAATAAGTTTCATCAGGGAAAATGGATTGAGCCAGACGAGGTCAAGGGCATACAGAAAGAATGATAATGCATTGGTAGAGGCTAAGAATTGGACTATGGTAAGGACATATACGGGATACAGAAGATACAATACGGATGAGGAGTTTGAGATATTATCCGAGCTTCTTCATATTATAGAGTTAAAACACAATCTATTTATTCCCACGATAAAGGTTAAGAGAGTAGAAGAGAGGGAGGGGAAGATGAGAAAAGTATATGAGACAAAAACACCTTTTAAAAGGCTTTTAGAGGCTTCTGAGGTGGATAAAAATAGAAAAACGGAGTTGATTATGCTGAAAAAGTCTGTTAATCTTTATGAACTTAACGAGAGGATGAGGATGTTATTGAGAAGGCTTGACAGAGCTTACAGCAAGAAGTTTTCCGAAATGTCAGGACTAAATATAGATTTAAATACAGATAATTTTGAATTAAATAATAAAAATAACTCCGATTCTGAGGTGCGCTAAATATGATTATAATAAATTATAATAATTTTATTTCGGTAAGATTTAATTTTGATGAAAAACGATGGAAAAAGGGAAAAGGGAGGAGAGTAAAGAGG
>JALXDT010000342.1 GCA_027070475.1 Candidatus Aminicenantota bacterium
CTCATGTTCAACAAACTATGGAGGTCCTCCCAACACAAATGTATGTCCCGTATGTTTGGGATATCCCGGAGCATTACCGGTTCTTAACAAAGAGGCTGTTAAAATGGCTGTAAAAGCTGCCCTTGCCTTGAATTGTAAAATAAACAGATTCTCATCCTTTGATAGAAAAAACTATTTTTATCCCGACCTTCCCAAAGGTTATCAGATTACCCAATTTTTTAAACCATTTGCAGAAGATGGATTTCTTGAAATAAATTTGAATGGAGGGAAAAAGAAGATAAGAATAGAGAGGATTCATATTGAAGAGGATGCGGGAAAATCTATCCATGATAAAGAAACAAATAAAACATTCGTGGATTTTAACAGAAGCGGTGTTCCTTTAATTGAAATTGTCACAAAACCCGATATAGAAAGCCCGGAGGAAGCTGCGGAATTCTTAAAAACCCTCAGGCAGACTCTTATGTATATTGATGTCAATGATGGAAATCTTGAAGAGGGAAGTTTAAGATGCGATGCTAATGTTTCCATTCATAAAGAAAATGAACCGCTCGGAACAAGGGTGGAAATTAAAAATCTTAATTCTTTCAGGTTTCTTCAAAAAGCTTTGAAATATGAAATTGAGAATCAGAGAAAAACACTTGAATCAGGGGGAAAAATATTTTTTGAGACTAAGCTCTATGATTCAAGGGGAAATAAGACCTATACGATGAGGTCAAAAGAGGAGCTTTTAGACTACAGATATTTCCCCGAACCTGATTTGCAAATCCTTGAGATAAAAGAGGAAGAAATTGAAAATATAAAGAATGAAATAGAGGAGCTGCCAGTTCAAAAAGGTGAAAGATTTATGAGTGAATACAAACTCAGTTTTGATGATGCTTCTTTGCTAACATCTTCAAAATACCTTGCGAACTATTATGAAAAAATTGTCTCATATAATAAGCTACCGAAAAAAACAGCAAATTGGCTTTTATCCGAGCTTTTAAGATATGTAAAGGATATTGATACTGAATTTGTTAATCCTCCAGTAAGCCCCGAAAACTTCGCAAAATTCATTGAAAAGATAGAAAAAAGAGAGATCACAGGTCCTATTGCAAAAGAAATTTTGCCGGAGATTTTAAAGACTAAAAAGGATGTTGAAACCATAATAAAGGAAAAAGGGATAAAAAGGATTAGCTCGGATGAGGAAATACTAAATATTATAAATCAGGTTCTTGAAGATAACCGCGAACAGGTAATCAGATATAAAGAAGGGAAAACAAAACTTTTCGGTTTTTTTGTCGGACAAGTAATGAAAGCAACAAAGGGTGCCGCAGATCCCAAAAAAGTCAATACCTTGTTAAAGGAGGCTCTTAATGTATTTAAGTAATTTTACTTCTGACGCAAAAGTGGAAAAAGGAGCATACTCTGAAGAATTGATTGAAAAGCTAAAAAGAAAAGCAAGAAAGGTAAGAATCGAGATTGTCAAATCAATTTACAAAGCTCAGTCAGGGCATCCCGGGGGTTCTCTTTCAGCTACTGATATTCTTGTCGCTCTTTTTTTCTACAAAATGCATTTTCATCCAAAAGATTTACACTGGAAAGACAGGGATCTTTTTGTTCTATCCAAAGGACACGGAGTTCCCGCTCTTTACGGAGTTTTTTCAGAACTTGGCATAATAAAGGAAGAAGAACTATCCCATTTAAGACAGGTTGGAAGTATCCTGCAGGGACATCCTGACAGATTGAAAACACCGGGAATTGAAGCTTCCACCGGTTCACTGGGACAGGGATTGTCAATTGCCTTAGGAATGGCTCTTTCCATAAGATTAAACAAATCAAATAGAAAGGTTTATGTTATGATGGGAGATGGAGAGATGCAGGAGGGACAAATCTGGGAAGCAATGCTTAAAGCAGGTAATGAAAAGCTTGATAATCTTGTTGGTATTATTGATTACAATGGAATTCAGCTTGATGGGATGGTAAAAAAGATAGATGATCTTGCGCCCTTAAAAGATAAGTGTAAAGCATTCAAATGGGAAACAGTTGAGATAGACGGTCATAATTTTGATGAAATTCTCTGGGCTTTGGATGAAGCTGATAAGAATAAAGGCAAACCATTTATGATAATCGCTCATACCATTAAAGGTAAAGGAGTCTCCTTTATGGAAAATAATCCGGCATTTCACGGGAAAGCACCCAATGAGGAACAGTACAAGCAAGCTTTAAAGGAGTTGGGAGCTACCGAATGATTCAATTCTCCTCAGTTTATAAAAGCTATACGAGAGGAGAGTATGCACTGGAAGATATTTCATTTAAAATAAGAAAGGGGGAATTTTTCTTTATAACCGGTCACAGTGGTGCCGGGAAAACAACCTTACTAAAATTAATAACAAAAGAGATCAAACCCACAAAGGGTGCTATTCTGATAGAGGGAAAGAATATATCAGTTTTATCTGACAGTAAAATATATAAATTCAGAAGAGAAATCGGAATTGTTTTCCAGGACTTCAGATTGATGGAAAACAGATCTGTATTTGAAAATGTGGCTATATCTTTAAAAATAAGGGGAATATCCATAAGAAATATAAAAAAGGAGGTTTTAGAAGCTCTAAGATGGGTGGGAATTCATCAAAAGATCTGGAAACCTACAAAAACACTTTCCGGAGGAGAACAGCAGAGGGTCGCAATAGCAAGGGCAATAGTAAGCAATCCGAAAATTATCCTTGCGGATGAACCCACAGGTAATCTTGATGAAGAAATTTCCTATGAAATAATGGAAATGTTTAAAAGGTTGAACTCAAGGGGAGCAACCATTGTAATAGCAACCCACGATAAGTTAATTCTTGAAAGATATGCAAAAAATAATAATATTCTTGTTTTGAAAAAGGGAAGGATTAAACAAATTATTAAAAGGGATGAAAGTCTTTTTGCTTAGATACATTTTGGAAGATAGTGTAGCAAGTTTTAAAAATCAGAAATATTTGAACATTCTCTCTCTCGTAACAATAATTTTCACATTTTTTATCATAAACATATTCTTTTTTCTTAATTATAATATCTCGGATTTTATAAAAAAGTTTGCCTCAAACTATAAAGCTGAAGTATATCTATATAACAGGAAAGAC
>JALXDT010000343.1 GCA_027070475.1 Candidatus Aminicenantota bacterium
AACAAAACCTGATTCTCTTCCAATCTTTTGATTGAAGATAATACTTCAGGAAGAAAGAAATCATCTCTTTCTCTTACATCAAGAAGAACAATTTGTTTTGCGTTATCTATCCAATCTGGTTTTTCACTCTTTTCCATTTTAATATCAGCCAAATTCTCTTTTATACAATTTGGGGCTTCCCTGAGAAGTTCTTCTTCTGTTCCCGTAAATCTGTTAACCCTATGCAATAATTCACAAATGGAAAAACCTCCTAATTTTGCAACATCTGAAAATGTTGCCCATTGACCAATTATTCTAAAAATCATCGGGTTTTTTAGTTTCTTAAATTTCGGAGAGAGTTTAATAAGAAAATCCTTTAGCTCAGGATATTCCTTTATCGCTTCCTTTACTTTCGTTTTCCCTAAAATTACCATTATATGACCTCCTTAAATTTCTGGAATAAGAGGAAAATCAATTAATCTTTCGGAGCTTCCGTCCTCCTTGATTAGATGAGTATCCTCAATTTTAATAGTTCCTAACTCCTTACCACTTAAAGGTGCATGACCAGCACTGATAACCATATTTGGTTTCACCTGCTTCATTCTGTCCCCAGGTACAATGGTCAGGATTGGTGTTTCTTCATACCTCAAACCCACCCCATGTCCAAATCCGTAAAGATATGCATTTTCAAAACCATAAGATTTATAAAGCTCAAATATCTTTGATTCCACTTTATTAAACACATTATCAAGTTCAAGAAATTCAGAGAGTTTAAGCTGCATCTCTTCCATAGCTTTTAAAGCTTCTTCCCTTCTTCTATCAGGTTTTAAAATAACAGTCCTCGCCATATCATAAAAATATCCCTTATAAGATGGCATTAAATCAATTAAAACATAATCATTAACCACTCTATCCCTTGGTCTTGCATGAACTCTTGGCCCTCCGCTATTAACATATATGAAGGTTTCATCAGCTCCCGCCCTTTTCATCTTATATTCAGCCTCAGCCGCTATTTCATATTCTTTAACCCCATCTTTAATAGCATCTATGGCAGCTTTCATACCGATAACAGCAATTTCTCCTGCTCTCTTTATATACTCTATCTCTTTTTCATCTTTAAACATTCTAAGTTTCATCAATAACTGATGAACATCAACCACCTTTTTTCTTGAATGAATCTTAAAAAACATATCATATAAAAGAGCGGAAGCATCAATATCAAGGTTAAAGCCTATAACAGCTTTGTCAACATTTTTATGAACATTGTTAATCAAAGTTTTAACATCTCTGTAAGGAACAATCTTATCAATCCATGTATTTTCCCTCAATTCATCAATCTCCTCTTCAATCGCAAAAATAATAGGTTCTCCCTCAGCAGGAATCATTATAGCAGGAGGATCCCACTTTACTCCGGTAAAATAAATAAATGAGTAGCTATCTCTGAACATTGCCACATCTATCTTTCTCTGTTTTAAAAGCTCTTGAAAGTTTTTTACTCTTTCTTCGAAAATCACTTTATCCATAATCACCTCCTCTAAAATTAAAATAGTATATCATATTTCCTACTAAAATTATAGGTAATTATTCATGTTTTTTTATTTTTACATTTTCGTAAACATATTCTCCCTCTAACGCCCTGTCAAGTTTTTCCGTATAATCTTTTATATTGCCCTTTTCGTATTTAATATACTCTATTCTTCTAACAATGCTCTTAACTGTTTTTATAACTTTCTTTATCATTTTTGATTTAAAAAGTTTAGCCATCTTTTGTTTTGGATTTGAATAATTATCATAGATCAAAAGGGTTTTCTTCCCATAAGGTAAAAACAAAATTTTACCATAGCCCTCTTTAGTGGAGCTTGATTTTAAAATTTTCCAGAAAACTCCGTACCCTCCACCTTCTAACTTTTCAATTCTATTATAGGTTGTATATTCACTATCCTTCAATGGCCATGGGATTTTTAGCTTAAAATATATATCAAGTTCAGTAGAAGAATGATAAAGAACTGGTTTTGCAATCTCTAAATCAGGGATAAAATATATATGTTCATCATATGCAGAAAAAACAGCAGCTGATTCTTTCGGAGTTGCATTAACAAAAGTTTTTATCACAACTTCAGGCCATACTGAATTTTTTATTTCAATAAAGGATATTGAATACCCCTCTTCCTCTATCTGTCTTATTTCAGATTTTGTTAAATTTTTATTCTCCGCTCTGATCTCAACAGAAAAAAACAGAATAAAAAAGAGAGCTATTAAAAATTTATACTTCAAATTTCTTAAAAAGGAGATCCTCCGTTCCTATCTTCTCTCTGATATTCTTGAGGAATTTCAAAAAATGATTTGCTAAAACTTTTTTCTTTTACATCCATTATTTCCGTGGTTGTTATTGTTTTACCCTTTATTTTACCTTTTTTATCTCTTTCAATACTCGTTCTTATTGTTTTAATCGGAAATCCCAGATCTTTTGACATTCCAATCTCTTTTGCTATTGCTTCATCAAGCTCCTCAAATCCCGTCTTATAGTTTCTTTTCACAAAAGCACTTTCAAAATTATTAAAATATTTAAAATCCTTTGATCCCCAGATCTCTTTTTCTTCCTCTATTTTCATAGTTTTTTTAATGAAGGCTATCTTCATCTTCATCTTATAGGTTATTAAAAGTTTTACATGATTACATTTAAAACCATTAACCACTTCAGGAGCTAATACAGTTTTTTTAATATTATAATCTTCAATCTCAAATTTCACTATTTTCCCCACCATTTTTGTCATCTGAAGCATTGCATCAATCGGTAAAGCCATATATGTTTTATCTCTTTTATTAACAATATAAACAACATCTTCGTTGCCTTTGTAAAGCCAGTACATATCCTGCCCTTCATAGGGGTTCTCATTTCTACCCTCACTCTCTATCTTCACAAATTCCTGCCTGATATTTATACCATCAGTATAAACTTTTGCAATAATAGTACTGTTATCACCATGTTTTTTAGTGGAAGTTGTAACAGTTTTAACTGTCCATTCAGCACCTGCAAAAACAAAACCTGAAATTACAACAAAAATAATTAAAAATATTCTGATTTTTTTACTCATAAAATTCTCCTTCTCTAAATTGTCATAA
>JALXDT010000344.1:0-1853 GCA_027070475.1 Candidatus Aminicenantota bacterium
AATTATACTCTCTTTTATTTTATTTTTCAACAAATCGAGACAAGCTAAAAATAATTTTAATAAAATCGATATGTTTATTAAAAATTTGACCTAAATAAAAAAAGCCCTGTTTTTTGTAAACAGGGCTTTCGTAAAGATAGTTCTTTATAGTTTGATTACATTTGCTGCGTAATCACCTTTTTCATTATGACGAATTTCGAACTCAACATTCTGTCCTTCATCCAATGACTTAAAACCATCTTCTTTGATTTCACTGTGGTGAACAAAGATGTCATTGCCTTCTTCGATCTGAATAAAGCCATAACCTTTTCTTGCGTCAAACCACTTAACGATTCCTTTGGTCATCGTGCATTACCTCCGTAAAATTTTAGAAGTAAGTTAAGGTAAATTCTCAAGGAGGGAAGAAGTAAATCTTTCTGACTTGATAAAATTACACTTCACTAAACTAATAATAATTCATTATATACTAAAAAAAAACAAAAGTCAAAAAAAGTGAGAAAATGAGAGGGATGACCAAAATAAGCAGGAGAAATATGCAAGTGTGCTTAACTTTTGATAAAGAATTTAGGTTCCTGACTATGTTTTTTTATGTATCTTTTTATTAATTTAAGGGCTTTTTCTTTTTCGGGTTTTCCTATTATTATTGCAGAAGGACCCGGAGGGTCTACTGTTTCAATATACATAAGGTTTTTGTTTGGAACAAACAATTTTTCAAGCTCTCTATTTTCTTTCTCATTTCTACCGATTATTACAATACTAAATTCGGTTAAAGGAAAAAATCTTCCATACTTTAAAATTTCAACATTTGTTTTTGTAAGAAGCTCTCTTTTCATTAGTTCTTTTGTTCTATAGGAAAAATCAGATACTGTTAACAAACAACCACCAGCCGGAGTGGGAATATGATTTAGCCCGAACTCTTTTGCAAGTTTTAACTGGGTTTGTCTGTTTCTCCCCTTTATATCAAGAAGTTTGTTTCTGTTTATTAATCCTTTTTTTTCGGGAATTGTTTCAGGCATATTTTTTTGAGTGAGTGGTCTTACAACAAGTCCCTCCACTCCTGCCTCTTTTTCAATTGTTCTTATTGCTTCTCTTCTCTGTGAAAAAGGTCTTTGTCCTACAACCTCTCCACTTATAAGAAAGTCAGCTCCTATTTTATTCATAAATTCCTTTGCCTTTTTAAAATAGAGGATTCTGCAATCCATACAAGGATTAAGATTTTTCCCATATCCAAACTTGGGTTTATTTAGAATTATTAAAAAGTCTTCTGAAATATCTATAATAACAGGTTGTTTTGAAAGATCCTGGTAGCTTTTTTCATCAATCTTTCCAAAAAAAGGATGATAGAAGCTTACCGGTATTACCTCTATTCCCTGTTTTTCAACTATTTTTATTGCAAGGATACTGTCAAGCCCTCCGGAAAAAAGGGCTACTGCCTTTGTCATTTTACTTTCAACATTCTTTCAATGGGTACTCTTGCTTTATCCATAGTCTTTTTATCGAGGAAAATTTCATACCTTTCATATTTAAGTGAATTGAGGATTGATTCAAGGGTAATCTCTTTCATTCCTCTGCATCTTGCTCTCATTGTGAGAGGAATAAACTCCTTCTCTGGAATATCTCTTTTTAATCTCTCCACCATTCCGATTTCAGTTCCTACAATGATGGTCTTTGCCGGGATTTTGGAGGCTTCCTTTAACATCTGCCCTGTAGAAAGAATGGAATCAGCCATCTCCTGAATTTCTTCCGGTGTTTCAGGATGTACCATAAGATGAGCATCAGGATACTCTTTTCTTATTTTTTCTACATCCTTTTTCATAATTAATTTATGATGAACATAACAAAAACCTTCATAT
>JALXDT010000344.1:1863-10237 GCA_027070475.1 Candidatus Aminicenantota bacterium
GAATTATTTCTTTTGAACTTCTTTTTTTTACAAAATTTCCTAAATTCTTATCAGGAACAAATATAATTCTTTTTTGGGGGAGACTTTCAACGATTCTTACAGCATTGGCGGAGGTACAAACAATATCAGTTAAAGTTTTGGTTTCTGCTGTTGTATTAATATATGAGACTACAGCCGCGTCAGGGTACCTTTTTTTTAACTCTTTTAATTTGCTGACATCCACCATTTCTGCCATTTCACAGTATGCTTCTTTTTCAGGTAATAGAACCTTTTTATCAGGGTTTAATATTTTTGCTGTTTCAGCCATAAAAGAAACACCTGCAAAAACTATTATTTTTGAAGAAAGAGTAACAGCTTTTTTGGCTAACTCAAGGGAATCCCCTAAAAAATCTGCGATTTCCTGCACCTCTTTTCTTTGATAGTTGTGAGCCAGGATAATGGCATTCTTTTCTTTTTTTAATCTTTCTATTTCTTTTACTATGTTCTTCATTTGAAACTATATCATTAAACTTTAGTTTTTTTCAAGATTTCCTCCCCATTTAAAGAAATTAATAAAAAAAAATAATGAAAAACAGAAGTCTCAATTTTTTTATTATGATATAATAGCCGCAAAAAAAGAGGTTTAAAATGGAAAATAGTGTTAATAGTATAGAAAACTTTAACAAGATTGTTGAAGAAAAGAAAGGAGTTCTTTTTTACTTTTCAACACCTACATGTAATGTTTGTAAAGTTTTAAAGCCAAAGGTTAAAGAAATGGTCTCTCAGAAATTTAAACACATGGAATTTTATTATGTTGATGTTGAAGTGGCAAAGTCTCTTGCAGCAAGTTTATCTGTATTTACAATACCTACTATTCTTGTTTTTTTTGGAGGAAAGGAGTTTTTGAGGAAAAGTAGGTATATTGGGATTAAGGAACTAGAAAACTATATAGAAAGACCATACTCCCTTCTATTTAACTAAAAGAAACGGTAAATATCTTGTTATTGTTTATTCTTTTATTCATCTATTATTAGGGTATTTTATTTTAATAGAAAATTGATTTATTTTTTGTTAAAATTATAATTAACAATTGTAATATTAGGAATTTAGGAGGAAAAATGATTATCATGGTCCTCAATTGCGGGTCTTCTTCTGTGAAGTATCAACTATTTGATATTAAAAAAGAAGAAGTTCTTGCAAAAGGTGTTGTCGAAAGAATTGGTCTTGATGGCTCAAGATTAAAGCATATGACTGAAAAAAAAGATGTTTTTATTGAAAGAGAAATCAATGATCATGATGAAGCAATAGAACTAATTATTAAAGTATTATCGGATGAAGATTATGGGGTTATTGAAAATATCGAGGAAATTAAAGCTGTTGGGCATAGGGTTGTTCATGGGGGAGAATATTTTACAGAATCATCTCTTATTACAGAGGAAGTTATGCAAAGACTTGAAGAGTGTATCCCCCTTGCCCCATTGCATAATCCTGCTAATATTATGGGGATTAAAGCTATAAAAAAGATATTACCTGAGATTCCACAGGTGGCTGTTTTTGATACCTCTTTTCATCAATCAATGCCAGATTATGCTTATCTTTATGCTTTACCCTATGAACTTTATGAGAAACGAAAAATCAGAAGGTATGGTTTTCACGGAACATCCCATAGATATGTTTCAAAAAGAGCGGCTGAACTGGCCAAATTGGATTACAATCAAGCAAAAATCATCACAGCGCATCTGGGTAACGGTGCTTCAATTACTGCAATAAAAAATGGTAAATCGGTTGATACATCGATGGGATATACTCCTCTGGAAGGTCTTGTTATGGGTACGAGAAGTGGAGACCTTGATCCTGCTATTCCTGTGGCTCTTTTAAGGGAAAATAGAATGAATCCTGCCTCGATAGATAATCTTTTAAATAAAAAGAGTGGAGTACTTGGTATTTCAGGTATATCAAGTGATATGAGAGATCTTGAAAAGGCAGCTTCTAAAGGTGAAGATAGGGCGAAACTTGCTTTAACCATATATGCTTATCGTTTAAAAAAGTATATAGGAGCATATCTTGCAGTATTGGGCGGTGCTGATATTATTGCTTTTACTGGTGGTATTGGGGAAAATTCCTCATTTATAAGAGAAAAGTCTCTTGAAGGTTTAGAATTTTTTGGTATAATCTTAAATAAAGAAAAAAATGAAAAGGCAAGGAAAAAGGAGGTTGATATTTCTGCAAAAGATTCAAAGGTTAAAATTTTAGTAATACCAACAAATGAAGAACTTGTAATAGCAAGAGATACACAGGAAATCATAGAAAAGGAGGGGAAATGAGTGAAAATGAGGAATTAAAATATTATGAAAAAATGTTAGAATCTGAAGATTTAGAACAAGCTTTAATGGGGGTGCAAGTATTATCTCAAATTCCGGATCAGGAAGCGAGAAGAATCTTAATAAATAAAGTTAACCATCCTCTTTGGCAGGTAAGAAATGCAATTGTGGAGGCTTTAATTGAAATTCTTGAAGAAAAGGATGTTCCTTTTTTGGTAGAGAAAATAAAATCACAGGATGCAAGGGAGAGAAATGCTGCAAGGTCAATACTTAAGGAGAGAGGGGATATAGTTATCCCATATCTTGTAAAAAATCTTGAAAGTGATGATGTGGATGTTAAAATTTTATCACTTAATACTCTTGGTATGGTGAAGGCAAGGGAAGCAATAGATTCTATTGTTAAGATGCTTGATGATCCTGATCAAAATGTAAGAGAAAGCGCAATAGAAGCTTTAGGGCTTTTAAAAGCTGAGCTTGAAGTTGAAGTTCTTACTGAAAAAATGCTTCAAGAAGAGGATGAGTGGTCTAAAATTCCATACATTGTTTCACTTGGTGAGATTGGAGATTCATACCCTGTTCCCTATTTAATTGAATTTTTAGATAATGAGATCTTACAGCTTCCTGCAATAGAAGCTCTTGGGAAAATTAAAGATGAAAGAGGTTTTTTCCCACTTCTTAAACTCTTAAAATCTGAAGATGAAGATATAATTACTCAGGCTGTTCTTGCAAGAGCAGAAATTCTTTCAAATATTAGAAAAAGGCTAAAGGAAGAGGAACTTGGGTGGGTTTTAGAGGAAATAAGAGAAAAAACAAAAAAAATAGTAAAGGGAGAATTAATAAGTAATGTGCTTCCTCTTGTAAAAAAATTTCAGAATGAAGATATAATAAAGGTGTTCGAATCTCTCCATTTTATTAGTGCCAAGGTTTCATTAAGTAATCTTCTTCCATTTCTTGAAAAAGAGGAAATAAATGAAGCAGCTGAAAAATTACTTCTGGAAAATGTTGAAGAGGACATTGATCCCTGGGAAATTTTAAATTCAGGGAAATATGGTAAATTTGTAGTAAAATCAATAATAAAATATATTGGTAAAAGAAAAAAAAGCAAAGACATAAATATGTTTTTTAAATGTATAGAATCTTCCTATGATCCTATTATTAAGATTTCAACTATAAAAGAGTGGGGTAATTGGTTAGAAAAAAAAGAGCTAAAAAAATTGATTGATCTTATGAAAACAGAGGAGGATGAGCAAATCTTAAGAGAAGCCATTCATCTTATAGCTGAACATAGAGATCTTGAAGAGGATATTAAGTCTTATGCTGAGGATGAAAATCCTATTATGAGGGAAGTTGCTATAAAAACCCTTGGAATAATGAAATCAGATTATCTTGATGAAAATTATTCCCTCTTTTTAGGAGATTCCTCTCCAAGGGTAAGAGCTATGACTCTGAGAAGTCTTGGATATTATTATAAAGATAATAAAGATAAACTTGATAGTGATAAACTTAGTGCTATTGCAGCTCTTATTAATGATGATAACGATGAAGTCAAAGATGAAGTGATAATTTCTCTTGGTAGAATAGGCTCGAAAGAAGCTGTAGAAAGACTTCTTGAATTCGTAAATCCTGAATTGGATATAAACTTTTCTCTTCTTTTCTTTACTTTGACTGAATTAGAGGATGAAAGAATAAAAGAAAAACTCAAAGAAATAATAAGAGAAAATACAAATGAGCAATTTGTATATCTTGCCGTTGAAAACATAAGTAAGAAACCCGATCAATACTATTATGAAGAGTTGGTAAGAATGTTAGATACAGATGATGATTTCTTACTTATGGCTGTTTTGGAGGCTTTAAGCGAACTAACAATTGAAGATGAAGAGAAGCTTGATAAAATAAAATCAATATTAGAAAGCTCTTCGGATTTTAATATATTATCTTCTGCAATTAAAATTTTGGGGAAATCAAAATATTTTCCAGCAATAGATTCAATTAAAAAACTTATCATTGATCAAAAAAAGGAATATCCAGATTTTTTGTTGGTTTCCATATTAGAAGCTCTGGAAAATATGAATGTATTCTGCACTAATTTAATTTACTTTATGTTTACCAATAAAAAATTTCTTCCAGAACTTTATACCTATCTTGAAAAGATTTCACAATCACATAAAAATGAAACCTTCAAAATATATGAAAACCTCCGTTCATACAGTGAAAAGAGAGCTTTTCTTGCTGTTTACAGAAGAATTAAGGACAAAGAAAGTATTAATCACCTTAAATTGGCATTAAAAGAGAAAGCTGTTAGTGTAAGAGGTACAGCTTATTTGCATCTTTATTCTATTTTTAGGGAGAATAAAGATAGTTCAATAAAAACAATAGCTAAGCTTGATATAGATAAAATAGACCCATTCCTTAAAAATTTTATCTTTGATTGGAGTTAAAATGAAGATAGAGCAAATAAAAGAGGATGAACTGTTAATTGTTAAAAAATTACTTTATGAGCAGACAGGTTTAGCTTTTGAAGGAAGTCAGTGGAACTTTTTCAAAAAAAGGATAATTAAAAGGTTGGAAGAATCAAAATTTAACTCGCTGAAAGAATACATAAGTTTTCTTAAATTTGACAGAAGAGGTAAGGAAGAATTAAAAGAGCTTTACAACCTGTTAACAGTCAATGAAACCTATTTTTTTAGAGAAATGCCTCAACTCAAAGCTCTTGTTGAAGTTGTCATTCCGGAACTTCTTGAAAAAAAGAAAAAGGAAATTGTAAAAAGTATTAAAATATGGAGTGCTGCATGTTCAAATGGATCTGAACCTTACTCTATCGCCATTATGTTAAAAGAGTATGGGCTTACGGATAAGGGAGTGAAAATAAGCATTTATGGGACAGATATAAACTCAGAAGTTATTAATACAGCAAGATCCGGAATATTTTCAGAACCTGATTTGAGAAATACACCAGAGAATTATAAGAAAAAGTATTTTACAAAAAAAGGGAGTTTTTATGAACTTAATGATGAAATAAAAAGGATGGTAACATTTAGTGTAGTTAATCTTTTTTCAAAGTCTCAGACATCAACCTTGAAAAATATAGATGTAATTTTTTGCAGAAATGTTTTGATTTATTTTAATCTTGAGTCAAAAAAGATAGTTGCTAACAATCTTTACGATAGCTTAAATCCAGGTGGATATCTATTTTTAGGGATGTCAGATACTCTTTTTAAAGTAACTAACCTATTTTTATTGAAACCATTGAAAGGAGTGATGGTTTACAGAAAACCTGAAGGGGGTGGTATAAAATGAATTTTTTATTAATTGATGATTCGGCGATAATAAGAAAAATGGTGAAAATAGCATTAAAAAAAGTCTTTAAAGGAGAAATTTTAGAGGCTGGGGATGGACTGGAGGCTTTAAATGTTCTCACAATGAATCCTGTAGATCTCATTATTTGTGATATAAATATGCCCAATATGGATGGTATGGAATTTTTATCAAGGGTAAAAGAGACAGAGGATTTTAAGGACATTCCTGTTATAATGCTCTCTACTGAACAGGGAGAGGAGGATATAAAAGAAGCAATGAAGAGGGGAGCTGCCGCTTATCTAAAAAAACCTGTAAAACCTGATGTATTAATAAAAACCGTTTATGAAGTTTTAAAAAAATCCTATTAAGGAGGAGAAATGAGCAAAGAAAAATTTACACCATTTGTTCCTGACCAAACAGATCTTAAAGAATTTACATTAAGAGCTGTTATACTTGGACTTTTTATGACAGTTATCTTAGGAGCTGCCAATGCCTACCTTGGGCTAAGGGCAGGTATGACAATAGCAGCTACCTATCCTGCTGCCGTCATTGGTATGGCTATTTTGAAACTTGTAAAAGGTTCAATACTTGAAGAGAATATAGCCAGAACCATAGGCTCAATTGGAGAATCAATCGCAGCGGGGGCAATTTTTACAATCCCTGCTTTTGTTATTTCAGGAGTATGGAAGAAATTTGATAGTTTTGAAGCATACTGGAAATCCTCAGCTTTAATGTTGGTTGGAGGTGTACTTGGGATTTTGTTTGTTACTGTTTTAAGAAAAGTAATGGTTGAAGATCCTGAGTTACCCTTTCCTGAATCAATTGCAGCTTCGGAAATTCATAAAGCAGGTCAAAAAGGAGGAGAAGGGGCAAAATATCTCTTTCAAGCAATGGGAGTAGGGAGTCTTATTTATCTTTTAGGTGTTTTTAAATTCTTTTCAGCTTCAAAAGATTTTATCTTTGGATTGGGGAAAAGTCTCAATCTCTCAATAGGTAAGCTTAAACTTGCTGGGAAAGAGCTTTTCCCAAGTGTGAAGGTAGGAGGGAAGGCTACCTTTGCTGGACCTGCAATAAGTCCTGCATATATAGGAGTTGGTTATATTATTGGACCAGAACTGGCAGCTTTGAATTTTGCAGGAGGTGTTCTTGCATGGGGACTTTTTGTTCCTCTTATAATATTTTTTACAGGACCAAATTTATCTACTGTTTTCCCTGTGGGAGCTGGGGTTGAAGGTGCGGAGATTTGGTATAAAACAGCAATTTTAATATGGAAATCTATTGTTAGGCCCATAGCTGTGGGAGGAATGCTTGTAGGAGCTGTTTATACTCTCTATAAGATGAGAAAAAATCTTGCTTTGGGGATGAAAAGAGCTGTAAGCGATGTTAAAAAAGCTGCAAAACAGGAAACATCTACAAAGAGAACTGATAAAGACCTTAATTTCAGAGTGGTTGCTATAGGCCTGTTTTTAACCTTAATAGCTATGACTATTATTTATTATGTTTTCACTCATTCATGGAATGCTGCATTGACAGCTGCTCTTGTGATGGCAGTTGCAGGATTTTTCTTTGCTGCCGTATCAGGTAACCTTGTAGGGCTTATAGGCTCATCAAATAACCCGATTTCAGGTTTGACTTTATCAACACTTATTGTAGCAGCTTTATTAATGTTAGTTGTAGGTGCAAAAGGCACTGCTGGTATAGCAGCTGTTTTAGGAGTTGCAGCAGTTGTTTGTGTATCCTCGGCTGTCGCAGGGGAGATGCTTCAGGATTTAAAAGTAGGTCACATTCTTGGAGGAACACCATGGAAAATGCAGGTAGGAGATTTAATTGGAGTTCTGATTGGCTCCCTTATAATGTATTTCCCTCTCTTGGTACTTCATATTGGAGATATAAAAGGAGGAGGAGAAGGTTTTGGTGGAAAAGCTCTTCCTGCTCCTCAAGCTGGTCTTATGGCTGATCTCACTAAGGGGATTGTAGGAGGAAATATGGCTTGGCTTCTTGTCGTAGTTGGAATCTTAATGGGAACCGCATTTATTATGGTAAAAGTAAAATCACCAATGTTAGTTGCAGTTGGTATGTATCTTCCGCTTGAAACAACCTTTGCAATATTTATAGGGGGAATGATAAGGTGGATAATTGATAGCAAAATCAAGAAGAAAAATTTTAACGATAATCAAAAAGCAAGAGTTGAAAATACAGGAGTACTTTTAGCTTCGGGTTTGATTGCAGGGGAAGCTCTAACAGGGCTTGTTATAGCTGCTTTAAAATTCTTTGATATTTCAATCCCTGCAATTTTTGAACATGCTTCCTATTTATTAGGCTTGGTGTTTTTGATTCTAATAGGCTATTATCTTGTAGCCTTACCTCTTAAAAAGGCAGGAGATCCAGACGAACCGGCAACCCAAATAGCAGAATAAAATAATAATCCGCTCCGCTTCTCAAGCGGAGCGGGATTTATTATGAAATTTAAAGAAAAGTTATTTGTTTCTGAGCTGAAAAAAATAAATATGCAGATAAGAAGAGGTATTAAGACCTCTTTTTTATATGTTAGCGAGCCTTATACCCCTATGAAAAAAACAGGATAATATAAACAATGCTGGTATTTTCAGACTTGGCGATACGCCGTGGCTCACGTCAACTACTATCAGATGCTAACTTTAGCATTCACCCACAACAAAAAGTGGGTCTGACGGGAGCAAATGGAACGGGTAAGTCCACCTTGTTTGCATTGATTATGGCGCAACTTGATGCCGCAGAACGTAGCTTCTCTATGACAC
>JALXDT010000345.1 GCA_027070475.1 Candidatus Aminicenantota bacterium
GGAGGAGGAAGGTATAAGAGAGATTTTAAATTTCGGGCATACTATAGGACATATAGTTGAAAGTGAAACAGGATATTCAAAATACTCCCACGGGGAGGCAGTTGCAATAGGAATGGCTGAGGAAGCAAAGATAGCAATGAAGAAAAAATATACGACTTATGATACGGTAAAAAGGATAATTGATTTGTTAAAAGCTTATAAATTACCTGTAAATCTTCCTGTGAATTTAAAAAAACAAAACATTATTGAAAAAATATCACAGGACAAAAAGGTAAAAAACGGCAAATTGAGAGTGCCTGTGGTAAGGGAAATTGGAAAAATAATTCTGGAGGATATAAAATGCGAAGAATACTTATAATTAACGGACCAAATTTAAATCTATTGGGGAAAAGACCTAAAGAGCTCTACGGTAAACTTACACTTTCTGACATTAATGAAAAGATAAGAAAGTTTGCTGAACTTTATAATATGGAAGTGGATTTTTCCCAGAGTAATAGTGAGGGGGAAATCATAGATCTTATCCAAAAGGCAGAGGAAAAGTATAGTGGTATTATTCTGAACCCCGGAGCATATACTCACTATTCAATAGCTATCAGGGATTGTATAGAATCAGTGGATATTGATGTTGTAGAGGTTCATCTGTCAAACATTTTTTCAAGGGAAGATTACAGACAAAAAAGTATTACAGGCGAAGTGTGCAAAGGAATAATTTCCGGATTCGGATACAGAAGTTATATTCTTGCTTTAAATTATTTTAAAGAAGAGGAGGTTTAAAATGATAATATCAATGCATTCAAATGCGAGAAAAAAAGAGATAAAAAATGTAGTAAGAGAAATTGAATTGTTGGGTTATAAAACAAAAGTTTTTGAGGGTGTAAGGAAAACAGTAATTCATATAATTGGAGCCACGGAGAGGGATAGGATAAAAAGAAAGGTTGAAAATATGCCGGGAGTTGAAGAGCTAATCCCCATTCTCCATCCTTTTAAACTTGTCAGCAGAGAATTCAAGAAAAGTAATACGATAATTGACATTGACGGTTTGAAGATAGGAGGGGAAGAGATAATTGTAATGGCAGGACCCTGCGCTGTGGAATCAGAAGATATGCTTTTGAAAATAGCGGAAGAGGTAAAGAAGTCAGGTGCTAAAATTTTGAGAGGAGGTGCTTTTAAGCCGAGGACTTCTCCTTATAGTTTCCAGGGATTAGGGAAAAAAGGACTTGAGTTTCTTGCGAAAGCAAGAGAGAAAACAGGATTAAAAATTGTTACAGAGGTTATTTCCGTGGAGGATGTACCGATAGTTTCTCAATATACGGATATTTTTCAGATCGGTGCAAGAAATATGCAGAACTTTTCCCTTTTGAAAACGGTAGGAAGATTTAACAAGCCTGTTCTATTAAAAAGAGGTATTTCTTCCACGATTGAAGAGTTTTTGATGGCAGCCGAGTATATTGTTTCAGAAGGAAATCCCAATGTGATTCTTTGTGAAAGGGGGATTAGAACCCATGAAAAATACACAAGAAATACTCTTGATATAAGCGCTGTTCCTGTTATAAAGGAGTTAAGTCATCTTCCCATAATTGTTGACCCCTCTCATGCGGCAGGAGATTGGAGATATGTCGGTGCTCTCGCAAAAGCAGGGATAGCCGCAGGAGCTGACGGCCTTATAATAGAGGTTCATAATGAACCGTCCAGAGCTCTTTCTGATGGCAAACAATCATTAAAACCTGAAAAATTTAAAAAATTAATGGAGGAAATAAAGGCCATTTCCAAAAGTATCGGGAGGAAAATATGAGAAAGATTTTTTATCAGGGAGAACCTGGATGTTTCAGTGAAATCGCAATTAAAAAGGTTTTCGGAGACAAAGTTGAAAGAATTGGTCTAAGATATTTTGATGAAGTAATGAAAAAAGTAACAAAGGACAAAGAAAGTATCGGTATTCTTCCCATTGAAAACACTCTCATTGGCAAGATTTCGTATAATTATGATTTAATGCTTGAAAACCCTGTTCAGATAATAGGAGAGGTAAAATTAAGCGTTCACTTCAGTCTGATTGTTCATCCACAAGCTAATCCGGAAAACATAAAGGAAGTATGGTCTCATCCGGCAGCTCTGGGGCAGTGCAAATCTTTTCTCTCAGAAAACAAATATAAACCTGTTTCCATCTATGACACTGCTGGAGGAGCAAAATATATCATAGATAAAAACAGGAAGGACATAGGAATTCTTGCGGATAGGAATGTGGCAAAAAGATACGGATTAAAGATAATTGCAGAAAAAGTTGAGGACAATGAAAATAATTTTACCCGTTTTGTTTTTATCTCTCAGAAAAAGAAAAAGGTCCCTATTAAAGGGAAAACAAAAACTTCCATAGTTTTCGGAGTAAAGAACGCACCTGGTGTTCTTTTTAAATGTTTGAGTGTTTTTGCTCTTAGTAATATTAATCTTTGCAGTATTGAGTCAAGACCTATCAAAGGGAAACCATGGGAATATCTGTTTTTTGTGGATTTTGAAGGAGATATGAATGATGGAAATGCAGCTAAGTCAGTTGAGGATCTTAGAGAGATTGTTGATTATCTCAAAATTTTCGGATCCTACAACAGTGTGGAGGTCAGATGAATTTTAAACTAAAGAAGTGTAAAAATTTAAGGGGGAAAATAAAAATACCCCCTGATAAATCCATCACCCACAGAGCTCTCATTGTTGGCGCTCTGGCAAAGGGGGAAACAATTATCAAAGAATTTTCCGGAGCAAGAGATTGCATATCCACTATAAAAGTTTTAAGAAATTCAGGTGTTAAGATAGAGAAAAGGAAAGATGAACTTATTGTTTATGGCAAAGGTTTTAATAAAATATCCCCTCCTTTCTATGCTCTTGATTGTGAAAACTCAGGAACAACAATTAGATTAATGAGCGGAGTTTTTTCTTCAATTCCCTACGTGGTTACTCTAACCGGGGATCTTTCTTTAAGAAATAGACCAATGAAAAGAATAATAGAGCCTTTAACAAAGATGGGAGCTACTATTAAGGGAAGAGGAGAAAAAGGATTTCCTCCTCTTGTAATAGAGGGAAAAGAACTTAAACCGATTGAATATAATCTGAAGATACCTTCAGCTCAGGTTAAATCCTCAATAATCCTTGCAGCTTTGAATACAGAAGGGAAAACAAAAGTAAAGGGAAAGATTAATTCAAGAGATCACACTGAAAGGATGCTGGAATTTTTTGAAGCTGATATCTTCAAAAGGGATGGATTTATTGAAATTTACGGAAAGAAGGAGTTAAAGGGAAGAGAAATAAAAGTTCCGGGGGATATCTCCTCTGCCTCCTTTTTTATAGCTCTTTCTGTTTTAATTGAAAATTCTGAAATTTTGTTAGAAGAGACAGGGGTTAATGATACCAGAATGGGTTTTATTAAAATCCTTAAAAAAATGGGAGCAAAAATAGAGATAATCAATAGAAAAATTGTTTCAAATGAACCTGTTGCTGATATTTTAGTAAGAGGTGGAAGTAAATTAAAAGGGATAGAAATAAACAGAGAAGAGATTCCATTTGTGATCGATGAATTACCTCTTCTTGCTGTAATAGGAACACAGGCAAAAGGGATCACAAAGGTAAGAGGAGCAGAAGAATTAAGAGTTAAGGAAAGTGATAGAATTAAAAGCATTGTGGTAGGGTTAAGAAATCTTGGTGCTAATATAGAGGAAACTGAAGATGGTTTTATTGTGGAGGGAAAAGAAAGTTTGAAAGAAGGAACTTGCGAAAGCTTTGGAGACCACAGGATAGCAATGTCTCTTATTGTAGCTGGATTAATTTCAGAGGGGAAGACAGAGGTAAAAAATACTGAGTGTATTGACATTTCTTTTCCCTTCTTTGGAAATTATTTAAAAAAATTAAATTGCGATGGAATAGTTCATACTTAGTTTTTTTAACATCATAGACAGCCTTTAGTCTTAAAAAAATTCAAAAAAATTAATTTTACCTCTTGACATTTTAACTCAAAGTTAATATAATTAACTATTGGTTAAATTATTTAACGGAGAGTTAAAATGAAAGAAGCTATAAAAAACTATATTATTAGAAAGGCCCAGGAAATATTTAGTAAAAAAGGATTCAGTAATACCACGATGGATGAGATAGCAGAGGTTTCGGATATTTCAAAACCAACACTTTACAAATATTTCCCCAGCAAAGAAAACTTATTCAAACAGGTATTAAAAGTTATTAATGATGAAGTGGATAATGCGATTCTTAGTTCCATGGATTATGATAAAAGTGTTTTTTACAATCTCAGAATCATAACATCAAAGATGCTGCAATTTCTCATTAAGCATAAGACGATAATGAAGATAGCCCTCTTCGAAACAAGGTTTTTTATGAAAAAGGAGGATAAAGAACACCTTAAGAATATGTTTGAAAATAGAAATAAAAGAAAGAAAGTTCTGCTAAAGATGTTAGAAAAAGCCAAGGAAAAGGGAGAAATAAGAGAAGATGTATCGCTTGATATTATAATTCTTCTCTATTTTGGACTTACCAAGGAGATTGGATTTGAAATACTTTTCCTTGATTATAAACCTGAGGATATTGAAGAGTTAACAGATAAAATTCTGAATATTTTTATAAATGGAATAAAAAGGAGGTAGAATGAAAAGAAAATTTCTTATAGGAATTTTAATTTTTTCCTTAGGCTTATCTTTCTTAAATGGAGAAACGATAAAATTAACTCTAAAACAGGCGGAAAATTTAGCCCTCAAAAATAATCCTGAGATCCTACAGGAAATTCAGAAAACAGAACAGGCAAAAAACAGAATGCATTCTGCCTACTCTGCTTTTTTCCCTTCTCTTGATGTTTCAGGATACAAAGTTGTAAAAGAAAAGGTGATGACTATAGTAATGCCCTCTTTTATACCCGGACAACCTCCAAGAAAAATTGAAATGGATTTTACGAGAAACTATCAGGTAACACTTCAATTTGCTCAACCTATCTTTACAGGAGGAGCTATTCAGTTTGGTTCCAAAATGGCAGAAGCTATGGCGAATGCAGAGATAAGTCTTTTACAGGCTAAAAAGAATGAAATAAGAGCAAAAACCAAAACAGTATTCTATAGTATTATTCTTCTAAAAAAATCAAAGGAGATACTGGTAAATGGATTAAAGTTTGCCAGAGATACAGAGAAAAAGATATCTACAATGTACTCTCAGGGTCTGGTAAAAAAACTTGATCTCTTAAGAGCTCAAAATAAAGTGAGAGAGATGGATGCAAAATTAAAGGAAGTGGATTCAAAGATTTTTGAGGCCAAAAATAATTTAAAGAATATTTTGGGAATCCCTCTAAAAGATAATATTGAGATAATAGGAGAAATTAAAGAGTACCCGGCCAAGCTTGATTCCGAGCTTCTTAAAAATAAGATGGAAGCAAACAATCCCATATTAAAGTCTTTAGCTCAACAAAAGAAGGCTTCTTCCTATAATTTAAAAATGGCCTATTCAAAGTTCTTACCTACCATAGCATTTGGAGGACAGTACAATTTCAGAGGAGACTCCCTAACCAACTTTTCTGATTGGGATAGCTACTACTCCATGAACCTTACTTTCTCCTTTTCCATATTTAAAGGTTTTCAGAAACATTTTAATCTTTCCGTGGCTAAGGCTCAGAAAGAGGAAACTGATATAAAGGTGGAAGCTTATAGGAAAAATCTTGAATCATCCCTTACTAACCTTATAAAGAAGAATAGCTATCTTTTGGAAAAAATAAGAATAGCAAAGGATAACCTTTCAAATACCAGAGAGGAATTGGAGATAGCAAAAACAAGTTATAGGGAAGGTCTGATCTCATATACAGATCTTGAATTAATAGAGAACCAAAAGCTTTCAGCAGAATTAAACTATTATCAATCAATCTTTGAACTCTATACGAATATTTTTAAAATAGAGACTTTTATTTCAGATAGTATCATTAAGTTTTAAGGAGGACAAGATGAGAAAAAATTTTTTCATGGTTTTAATTATTAGTTTTGTTTTACTTTTTTCATATTCCTGCAAGAAAAGTGAAAATATAAAAGCTAAAAAGAGAGAAAACATAGCATTCAAAGTTTCAACAGAGAAAGCAAAAATCGGAGATATAAGTGAATACATTGAGTATGCCGGCGTTGTTGAATCTTTTAAGAAGATTAATATTCTTCCAGAGATAGCAGGAAGAATAAAAAAAATGTATAAAAACATAGGAGACAGTGTCAAAAAGGGAGATCTTCTATTTGAACTGGAGGATACAATATATAAATCTCAATACGAGCAGGCTAAAGCGGGTCTTGAAGCTGCAAAAATTTCCTTTGAGGATGCGAAAAAGAATATGGAAAGGATGACAGCTGTTTATAAAAAGAATGGAGTATCAAAAGCTCAATATGAACAAGCTGTTTCAGCTTTTAAATTGGCAAAAAGTAATCTTGAAAGAGCCAAGGCTGCTTTTAAGATGGCTTCTTTTCAATACAATAGCACAAAAATCAAGGCTCCATTTTCCGGAGTAATCACAGGGAAACTCAAAGAAGAGGGGGATTTTATAAATCCCTCTATGGGTGGTTTTTCTCAAGGTACAGGAGTATATGTTCTTGAAGATTATTCAAAAATTTATGTAAATGTCAATATTCCTAATTCTGATTCCAACCTGATCAAAAGGGGAGAAATTACGGATATAGTCTCAGGTAAAGATATTTTAAAAGGAAAAGTTTACACAGTCAATGAAAAAACCGATCCTATGTCAAGTTCAATATCTATAAAAATAATTGCTGATAATAGTGAGGGAAAGGTCTTGCCCGGAAACATTGTAAAGGTAAGAATTCACTACAGATGGAAAAACAATGCTCTTATAATTCCAACAGGAGCAATTTTAGAAAACAATATTGTCTTTGTAAAAAAAGGTAATATTGTAAGAGAAAGAAAGGTAAAAATAGGACTTTCAAATCCCTATTTTACGGAAATAGTCTCAGGGATTAGCGAAGGAGATTCTGTGGTTGTAAAAGGAAATTTCGGTCTTTTTGACAAAGCCAGAGTAGAGGAGGAGATAAAATGAGCCTTCCATCTTTTTCGGTTAAAAAGAAAGTTACAATAACAATGCTCGCCCTTATCATTGTTTTAGTGGGATACATCTCTTATACAAAGCTTGGGGTTGATCTGATGCCTGATATTGAATTTCCGACAGTGTCAATTGTAACTCCCTATTCAGGAGCATCTCCGGAAGATATAGAAGAGATGGTCACAAAACCGATAGAGCAGTGGATTAGTACAGTTCCCAATATAAAGGATGTAAAATCTGTGTCAAAGGAGGGGGTTTCAATAATAAATGTTGAATTTGAATGGGGAACTAATCTTGATTTTGCTGCTCAGGACATCAGGGAAACGATTGGTATTTATGAAAAATTCTTACCTGACGGTGTTTCAAAACCTGTTGTTCTTAAATTTGATATTTCTCAGTTTCCAATCCTGATGTTTGGAGTCAGAGGAAAAAGAAGTATTTTTGAATTAAAGTCATTTGTTGAAGATAATATTGCGGAAAAATTAGAAAGAATTGAGGGGGTGGCTTCTGTTTTAGTTATGAGCCCTGAAGAGAGAGAAATCCAAGTTCTGTTAAAAAAGGATAAATTAGCTGAACTTAAAATATCCCCTGATAGAATACTTCAAATTTTAAGAGCGGAAAATCTTAATCAGCCTGCAGGCTATATAGTTAAGGGACACGAAGAGTATATTTTAAGAACAGTGGGAGAATTTACAAACATTGAAATGATAAAAAAAATTCCGGTGGGGTATACAAGAACCGGTAAGATTATAAGATTATCAGAGGTTGCCAATGTAATTGATGGGAAAAAGGATACAAGAAATTACAGCAGGATAAATGGTAAACCGGGAGTATTTATGATTATCACAAAGAGTTCTGGAGCTAATACTGTAATAGTATCAAACAAGGTAAAGAAAAAGATAAAAGAGATAGAAAAAATAATTCCCAAAGATATAAAGCTTTATACCTCAATGGATCAAGGTACTGCTGTAACTACAATTGCGAAAGGGACAAGTTCAAATGTTATCGTGGGAGGTATTTTAGTTGTTATTCTTATCTTTTTGTTTTTATCCAACTGGCGTCCCACTATTACAATTATTATCTCAATTCCTCTATCAATAATTGCAACATTTATTTCTTTCTATGTTGCGGGGTATACATTGAATCTTATAACATTGATGGGACTTGGTCTTGGAATTGGAATGCTTGTTGATAATTCAATTGTTGTTATTGAAAATGTTTTTAGACATCTTGAAGAAGGAGAGGAAGCAGAAATTGCATCAGCAAAGGGAACAGAAGAGGTTGCAATGGCCATTACAGCTTCTACTTTAACCACAATCGGTGTCTTTTTCCCGATGATCTTTGCTTCCGGTGTTGTCGGAAAACTCTCCCAATCCTTAGCTCTTTCGGTAAGTTTTGCTCTGCTATCATCCTTATTTGTAGCATTAACCATTGTACCTATGCTCACATCCGTCTTTTTCAAGGGGATGACAAAAGAGGAGATTTATTCAAAAACCTCAAAAGAGAAATCTTTTGAAAAGTATAAAAGAGCATATACAAAGCTTTTAAAGAAAGCCTTAAAAAAGAGAAGATCTGTTCTTATCGGAGTATTTATTGTTTTTATCTTATCCTTTGGTATTTTGAAGTTTATTGGTAAAGAGTTTATGCCAGCGGTTGATAGACCTCTGGTTCTATTAAAATTAAAGCTTCCTGTGGGAACCTCGCTTGATACGACAAATAAAATTGCAAAGGAGATTGAAAAAAAATTCTCATTGAGAAAAGATGTTCTTTCTGTTACCACAATGGTAGGTGTGGATGAAAAGAATGAACAGGGAGGTGCAGGAGAAGCCTTTAATCCCCAAGGTCCCCATGAGGCTGTTTTCTGGATAAGGCTTGTTCCTAAACTTGAAAGAAAGCTCTCAGGACTCCAAATAGTGGAAGAAGTGAAAAAACAATTGCCAAAATATAAAGGAGAAAAACTCGAAGCTGTTGATCTGGGACAGGCAATGATGGGAGGTTCAATGTATCCTGTGGATGTTAAAGTTTATGGAAAAGACCTTGAAATGCTAAAAAGAATATCTGATATTGTTGAGGAAAATATGAAAAGAATTAGAGGTTTTGTAGATGTTCATAGCACATACTCATCAGGGAAAAAAGAGATTCATATAAAAATAGACAGAGAAAAAGCTTACAAATTAGGTTTAACTGTTTATGATATAGCCTCTACAATCCATACATACACATTGGGAAAGGTTTTTACAAGATACAGGGAAAAAGGTGAAGAATATGATATCAGAGTTTTAATGGAAGAATCTGATAGAAACACTATTACAAATATAGAGAGACTTCCCATAATAACTCAACAGGGGAATATAATTTTTCTTAAGGATGTTGCGAAAATAAGATATGGAATAGGACCTCTTAAAATTGAGAGAGAAAACCAGATAAGGAAAATATCTATATTAGCAAATATAATGGGTAGAGACCTTGGAACAACAATTGAGGAACTAAAGAGTTCTCTTTCAAATCTTAAAAAGAATTTACCCCAGGGATACTTCATTGAATATGGCGGGCAATATGAGGATATGAAATCAGGATTTAAGGATCTTTTTTATGCTTTTCTTATTGCTGTTCTCCTTGTTTATATGATTATGGCATCTCAATTTGAAAATTTATTACATCCCTTTGTGATAATGTTTACAGTTCCGCTTGCCATCATAGGTGTATTTTTAGCTCTTTTTATCGCGGGAGCTACCTTAAATATTATAGTATTAATGGGTGTTATAATTCTTGCAGGAATTGCTGTCAACAATGGAATTGTCATGATTGATTATATAAATCAGCTTAGAAGAGCAGGCATGGATTCTTTTGAAGCGGTAATCAAGGGAGCTTCAACAAGGCTCAGACCGGTGTTAATTACAGCGACTTCAACAATTTTCGGTATGCTACCCATGGTATTTACAAAATCCGAAGGAGCTTCAATGAGAATTCCTCTGGGGCTTTCTATTGTCGGAGGACTTACAGTTGCAACCTTCTTAACACTTTTTGTAATTCCGCTAATTTATTCTGTTGTTAATAAAATAAATTATAGAGAATAATTGAAAACAGGAGAGAAGTTAACCGGAATAGTAGAAGCTATTACTGATAAAGGCTGGGGAATTATCAATTCCCCGGCCGCTAAAATTTATAT
>JALXDT010000346.1 GCA_027070475.1 Candidatus Aminicenantota bacterium
AAACTCAGAGTAATAGTAGTTCATCTAACAAAAGTTTAACCTTAAGCTTTATTTAAATATTTATAAAGTTACAATAAAATTCTGTTATCTTATTTTGTTTTTATTAATCTTGTAAATAATTCCTTGTTATCATTCAGCTTCTTTTCATTACCATAAACACAGTAATAATTTTGATTGAGAATATCTGAAATCATTTTTGAGAATCCTCTGATATCTTCTGGGGTTGTTGAAAGTATGTCTTTTTTCTCTTTTAAAAGCTCATTTTTTTTAATTCCATTGTAGTAATAGGTTAGTGCCATATTACCTTGCTGTTGGGGATTTAGAGGCATTTCATATCTTGAGAGTGTTCCTATTATATATCTTGTCATCTCTCTTTCCGTTGCGTGAAATTTATTAAGATAATTAACAGATTCTTTATACTTCTTCAATGTTCTTTTTAGGTGAGGATCTCTGTATGAACCAAAATAGGATAATCCTGAAGATGAAAAGCCTGCGAATCCTCCGTACGCTCCTCCTAAAACTCTGATCTGTGTTTGAAGATAATCTGTGGAAAGAATCTGATTTAAAACTCTTAGCTTTCCTGTATATTTATATCCTAATTTTTTATAATTGTATCCCTGCACAACATATTGAACTTTTGAAGCTGATGTGATTCCCTCATTTCTGTTGTTAAATTTAAATTTATATTCATAGGTTTTCCCTTCTTCTTTATAAAGTTCTTTAATAAAAGAGAGTGAAGCTTTTATAAATTTTTCTATATCTTTATCTGAACCTGTTACAGCAAGTTCAACATTATTCTTTGAAAATAAAAGAGTAGATACTTTTTTAAGGTTTGATATTATCTCATCAGCTTTCTTATCATAATTTTTGGCAAGATCCGTTACAAACTTATAATAGCTTATTCCACTGGTAAGCTCCTCTATTTTACCTCTATTTGAGAAATATGAGCTTAATCTTGTCATTGCAAGGCCAAGTCCATTGTACTGAGTCATACTTTCAAGATTGGATTGTACTCTCATAAGAATCTGTTTTAATCTTTTCCTATCATCAATTTTGCTCTTTAATAATACCTCTTTTGCCAGTTCAAATCCTTTATCTATTTTATCATTCATTACTTTTGCGCTTACAATAAATTTTGGCAGAGGTCTATCAGGATCAAGATTCTTCAAATATGTGTTTATATAAGTACTAACTCCACCTGTGTTTATATTGATTTCAGTGCTCAATTGTCCGTATGAGTATTTTTCTGTATTTAAAAGCCCTAAAACATCCGAAAGTAATTGGGCATATGGTATTAAATTTTGAGGGACTTTCCTTAAATCAAAAATGATTTTCCCGTAAACAATTCCACTGGTAAAAGCAGGGTAGGTTAGATAGTTTACTCCATTTTTTGTAATCTTTTTAATAGCATAATAATCATCTCTCGGTTTTATGTCCTTCAATGATAGCAAAGGTATTGTTTTCAATGCCTCGGGGGAATCAGGTCTTTTCTGATACTCTTTCAATTCTTTTGTTTCTTCTACAAGTTTATTAATCTGCTCAGGACTCATCTTATCTTTTATGGCTTTTAATTTTAAGTTTAATCTTTCAATATTCCTCTCCATTAATCCGGGTTCAGGTTTTAAAACAGTTAATAGTGTGTGAGGATTTTTAATAAGTTTTTCTTTTATTAGATTTTCAAAATAATTTGTATTTAACTGGTTCTTTATATAATTAATCTCTATGTCGTATGAGGCTGTTAAAAAGGGATCATTCTTGAACATCCATCCCTGCAGCATATTCATTCCTAATATTAAACCTTTATATCCGCTTTTTGGTTCCCTTAATCTGAACTCTTTTCTGTTAATAAGACCTTTCAAAACCTTTTTATTAACTCCTTTTTTTACAACATCATTTAATACATTGTAAACTATCTCTTTAAATTTGTTGGCATCTTCTGGATTGGCATTTTTTACAGTGATTGAAAAAACTGTTTGTTTTCTGCTATCATCAAAACGGGCGCTTACCTCCTTTCCGATTCCAGCTTTTCTTAAAGCCATTCTTATAGGAGCTGATGGAAGGTTTACAAGGTAATCGGTTAATGTATCCATGGCCATATTAAGCTTTGTATCAATTCCTAAACCGACAACTATGCTGAGATTTAAGAATGTTTGATTCTTTGTTTTCGCTGATTTCGGAGCAGGATAATTTTTTACTATTTTTTTAGGGGCTTTAAATGGTTTTTGAAGAGGAATAAAAGCATTTACATTGGATTTCTCAAAATGAGAAAGGTACTCATCATTTATAAATTTTAATTCTTTAAGAAGATCATAATCTCCGTATAAATATATATAGCTATTGGATGGATGATAAAATCTTTTATAAAATTTTATAAATCTCTGGTAGCTTAAATCCGGGATATAATCTGGATTTCCACCTGAATCAAAACCATATGTATTGTCAGGAAAGAGATTTCTGTTTATATAATATTCAAGGTATGCTTCAGGTGATGAATAAACACCTCTCATCTCATTGTATACGACTCCATTATATTTTAAGGAATCATCCTTACTCTTTAACTCAAAATGCCATCCTTCCTGTTTGAAAATCTTTGGTTCATGTAAAACATTCGGGAAAAAGACTGCATCAAGGTAAACATGCATAAGATTAAAATAATCTTTATCATTCCTACTTGATACAGGATACATTGTTCTATCACTGGCAGTCATTGCATTTAAAAATGTATTCAATGAACCTTTCATAAGAACATCAAAGGGACTTTTCACAGGAAAATGTTTTGAACCATTTAATACAGAGTGTTCAAGGATATGCGGCATACCACAATCACAGTCAGGTATTGTTTTAAATGATATCATAAATGTTTTATTATCATCATTTGTAAGAATTTTAATGAGTCTTGCTCCGCTTTTTAGATGCTCAAAGAGTAATCCTTCAGCATTGTATTCTTTAATTTTTTGTTTTTTCAGCAATTTAAATCCATGATAAACTTTTCCTATTTCCAGATTTTCGCTTTTTGCAAAGATAAAAGAAAAAGTGAAAAAAAATAAGACCAAAAAGATTATAAAACTCTTCTTCATTTGAACCT